>DASUNW010000072.1:0-14928 GCA_036276955.1 Alcanivorax sp.
CCTGGACATCAACACCATCCGCTGGTTGGAAGGCGTGCTCAACCAGCGCGACTGCACCATGATCATCATCTCCCACGACCGCCACTTCCTGAACAGTGTGTGCACGCACATGGCGGATCTGGACTACGGCGAGCTGCGTCTGTACCCGGGCAACTACGACGAGTACATGACCGCCGCCACCCAGGTGCTGGAACGCAAGCGCGCCGACAACGCCAAGAAGAAGGCGCAGATCGCCGACTTGCAGCAGTTCGTCAGCCGCTTCTCCGCCAACGCCTCCAAATCCAAGCAGGCCACCTCCCGCGCCAAGCAGATCGACAAGATCACCTTGGAAGAGATCAAGCCCTCCAGCCGCCAGAACCCCTACATCGTGTTCGAGCAGGGCAAAAAACTGTTCCGCAACGCGCTGGAAGTGAAAGGCCTGGCGAAAAGCTTCGACGATGAAGAGCTGTTCTCCGGCTTGAATCTGCGCGTGGAAGTGGGCGAGCGCATCGCCATTATCGGCCCCAACGGCGTCGGCAAAACCACCCTGCTGCGCTGTCTGATGGGCGACCTGGACCCCAGCGCCGGCGAAGTGAAGTGGTCGGAGAACGCCACCCTGGGCTACTACGCCCAGGACCACGCCGCCGACTTCGAAGACAAGCTGAACCTGTTCGACTGGATGCAGCAGTGGGGTAAGGAAAGCGACGACGAGCAGGTCATTCGCGGCACCCTGGGTCGGCTGTTGTTCTCCTCCACCGAGATCAACAAAACGGTGAACGTGATTTCCGGCGGCGAGCAGGGCCGCATGCTGTTCGGCAAGATTATGCTGCAGCGCCCCAACATCATGCTGCTCGACGAGCCCACCAACCACCTGGACATGGAGTCCATCGAGTCGCTCAACCTGGCGCTGGAAAATTACCCGGGCACGCTGCTGTTCGTCAGCCACGACCGCGAATTCGTATCGTCGCTGGCCACCCGCATCATCGAGCTGACGCCCACCGGCATCGTCGATTTCCATGGCAGCTACGAGGATTACCTGCGCAGCCAGGGCGTCGCCTGACGGCGTTCGCCGGTTACGAGTAACCGTCCACGTCGCCGAGCATGTCGTCCATCTCCGCCAGGAATTGCCGGTTGTCGTGATCCCAGGGGTGAAAGCCGGGTTTGAACCAGTCCAGCCAGGGGATGATCACCTTGCGCAGGCCGCCCGGGCTCAGCCATTGGTAGCGGAACGACGTCCACCAGCCTTTGAGGTCGAAAAGGTGGCCGGTCTTGTACATGTTGATCACGTAAAACGGATAGAACAGTGAAAAGAAAATCACCGTCGCCGTGATTAGCCCGTAGGCACGCAGCAGCCAGGATTTGAAGCCGCGCCCGAACACGGTGATGAACACATCAAAGGCCACCGCCTTGTGTTCGGTTTCTTCCAGGGCGTGCCAGTGCCACAGCTTCTGGTAAGCGGGGTCGGAGTAATCGATTAATTCCGGTTCGCGCAGCAGCACGTCGGCGAGGATCGCGGTGAGATGCTCCAGGGCGATGGTGGCGGACAACTGCATGGGCTTGGGGCTGTGGCGGGACAGCCAGTCCAACAGTTTCTTGACCATCGCTTCCTGCTTGTCCACCGGCAGGCCGGCGGCGACCATTTTGCGGTTGTAGTCTTCGTGCTCGCGGCCGTGCATGGCTTCCTGGCCGATGAAGGCTTTCACCGCCTCTTGCAGCTCCGGGTCTTCAACCCGGTCGCGGTAGTGGCGCACGCTCTCGATAAAGAAGCGTTCGCCTTCCGGAAAAAACAGCGACAGAGTGTTGAAGAACTGCGACAGGGGCGGGCCGGCGTTGTGCCAGTTCAGCACCTTCTGGTCGGGAACGTGAAACTTCAGATTGCGCCGTTGCGGCATGATATGAACTTTCATGAACAGGCCCTCCTGACGGTGGCTGTTACCTTGAATAAAGCACTCCAGCGGCGCGAATACAAACCCTTTGGGGCGGCCCCTGTGACAATATGCCGCATTCCTTTTTTGCCGCCGATCGCTAGGCTTGCCCGCGACATCCATCGCCCGCAGTCTGGAGTTCGCCGTGTTTCGCATCGTAGTTGTCGGTTGCCTGGTCATGTTGTCCGCGTTGTTCCCCGCCGCCCTTTGGGCGCAGTCCGCCGAACACCGGCTGGAGACGGTGCAAGTGAGCGAGCAGGGCGATGACGCGACACCCACCACCACCGACGGCCGCCTGGGCCTGAGCGAACGGCAAACACCGGCCACGGTGAACGCGGTGGACCGCGAGGACATTGAGCAGCTCGGCCTGCGCAATCTGATCGAGCTGTACCGCAGCGCTCCCGGCGTGGCCGCCGGCAATATTCCCGGCTCGCCGGCGTCGGTGTCGATGCGCGGGCTCACCGACGTGGGCTACCTGTTCGACGGTGTGCGCGTGGCGGACCCGTCCCTGGTGTCGCGCAACCTGGACACCTGGAACCTGGAGCGCGTGGAAATCCTTAAGGGCCCGGCGTCGGTGCTGCACGGCACCGGCGCCTTGGGCGGCACGATCAATCTGGTGACCCGCAAGCCGAGCCTGGCCGGCGACCGCTATGAGGGCATGGTGGAATACGGCAGCCACGACAGCCTTCGGCTGGGCGTCGGTACCAACCAGGTGGTGAACCCGAACGTGGCGGTGCGCGCCGACCTGAGCCACAGCCGCACCAGCGGCTACGTGGACGACACCGACGCCGAGACCACCGCTTTGACCACCGGCATCCTGATTCAGGCCAGCGACCGGCTCACGCTGAGCGCCGCCCTGGATTTGTACACGGATCGTTACGCCACCCCCTACCAGGGCACGCCGTTGTTGCCGGCGAACCTGGCCCGTGACCCCAGTGATGTGGTGTCCGGCGGCGGCCTGGTGCTGGACGAATCAATCCGCGACAACAATTACAACGTGCGCGACGGGGAAATGACCGCCGACAGCCAATGGCTGCGCACCAAGGCCGACTACCTGCTCACCGACACCTGGCGGCTGGTCAACGAACTGAGCTTCTATAACGCCAACCGGGACTGGGCCAACTCCGAGGACTTCACCTACAACGACGTCACCGGGCAAGTGGACCGGCTTACCACCCGCATCGACCACCACCATCGCTTCGCCACCGATCGTTTCTACGCTGTCCACGACGGCTACCTGGGTGAGCGCCGTCACCGCCTGGTGGTGGGCGCCGAATACCAGTACACCGATTTCGACAGCCGCCGTCGTTTCGGCAGCACCAGCTCAGTGGATCCGTTCAACCCGGACCGCGGCAACCTGCCGCCCAACGGCCCGGCCAATTACGGGTCCCGCGCCGACTTCGACAGCAGCGTCTCCGGCGGCGCGGTGTTCGTGGAAGACGCCCTCAACCTGACGCCCACCTGGGTGCTGGTCAGCGGCCTGCGCTATGAGTATCTGGAACTGGACCGGGGCATTGATGATCTCAGCGCCGGCACCCGGGAAACCTTCGGGCAGACCTTCGAGGATCTCTCCTGGCGGCTGGGCACGGTCTACGACCTGTCCAACAACGTGCAGGTGTTCGCCCAGTACAACCAGGCATCGTCGCCGGTCAGTGGTTTGTTGCTCAGCAACCCCACCAACGCCCGCTTCGATCTCAGCGACGGCCAGTCCACGGAGGTCGGCGCGCGCGCCGATCTGTGGCGCGACCGCGTGACGCTGACCACCGCCGTCTACCGCCTGCGCCAGGACGACATCGTCACCCGCGACCCGAACAACCCGGCGCTGTCCGTGCAGGGCGGCAGCCTGGAAGCGGAAGGCGTGGAAGTGGATGTGACGGTGCGCCCCGTTGAGCGCTGGTGGATCAACCTGAACGGTGCCTGGAACGACGCCGGCTATGACGATCTGATCGGTGCTGGCGGCGAAGACCTGTCCGGCAACCGCCTCACCAACGTGCCGGAAACCACCGCCAACCTGAGCAGCGCCTACACGCTGGCGGCGTTGCCGCTCACCGTCGGCGGCGCGGTGCGCCACACCGGCGATTTCTACACCGGCACCGCCAATCAATACTTGGTCGACGAGCGCACCCTGGTGGACGCCTGGGTCAGCTACCCGGTGGCCAAGGGCACCCTGACCCTGCGTGGGCGCAATCTTACCGACGAATTCTACGCGGACTGGTCCGGCTACAGCGCCACCCAGGTGTACGTGGGCGCGCCGCGCACCGTGGCGCTGGGCTGGACCGGCCGCTTCTGACGGCCACCAGCGCCCCGGCGTTGTCGAATCCGGTGTCTGCCGGGCGACCATTGAAGACCCCGCCTCAGCGACGGGTCTCAATGGCACCCACAGGAGAACGCTCATGTCCGGCAACACCATCCGCCTGCACCGCGTACTGCGCGGCACCCCCGACCGCGTCTACCGCGCCTTCATCGACCCCGACGCCATGGTCAAATGGCTGCCGCCGTTCGGCTTCACCGCCAAGATGCACGACAGCGACGTCCGCGAAGGCGGCGGCTACCGCATGTCGTTCACCAACTTCACCACCGGCGCCAGCCACACCTTCGGCGGCGCCTATGTGGCGCTGAAACCCAACGAACTGATCCGCTACACCGACCGGTTCGACGACCCCGGCCTCCCCGGCGAGATGCAGGTGACCGTCACCCTGAACGAAGTGCTCGGCGGCACCGAGGTGCACATCGTCCAGGAGGGCGTGCCGGAAGTGATCCCGCCGGAGATGTGCTACCAGGGCTGGCAGGAGTCGTTGATCCAGTTGGCGCAGCTGGTGGATCCGGAGATTCCCGACGAGGGATGAAGCAAAGGGAGTAGAAGCTGGTGACCCACAAAAGAAACGAGTTTGTTGCTTTTGTGGGTGCAATCTCATTTTTTAAGCAAAGGGCAACTTAAATATTGCTTACATGCCAATAAAGAAACTGCTATGTTTCTTTTAAGGTAAAAGCAATTAACAGGATGCCTCATGAGCACCATGCGTCAGCAACTCAAAGCACGCAGAAAAGCACTCGGCCTTCGCCAGGAGGATATGGGTATGCGTGTGGGTATGCCTCGCCAGCAGTACCAACTCTTGGAGGCCAAGGGCAACCCACGGCTGGACACTCTGGACCTGGTGGCCAAGGGGCTGAATAGCGAGCTGATGCTTATTCCCCGCGAAAAGCTTGCGGTGGTTAAGGCGGTACTTGAGGGCAAAGGATTGCCCGTGCGTGAAAGTGATGCGCCCGACTACAGCAAGAAAGCCCCATCGCTGCCCGATGACCCTTGGGCCGGGCTTCTGGGAGATGAGGAATGAGCGCTCCGACCCCTCTTGAGGCCCGAGTGCTGCGGCTGTCCCTGCATGGCCGCCATGTGGGTTATTTGGCAGGATTCACGAACGGCCAGAACGCCCTGACCTTTGATCGCGCATTTCGGGAAGATCCGCTGCGCCCCACGTTCAGTTTGACCACCCATCCGGAATTTCCCACGGCGGACAAACTGCTTTCCAGGCCTTGGGCGACCAAACAGCGGGTCCATCCCGTGCTTTCCAATCTGTTGCCGGAAGGCGCGTTGCGCGACTTTATCGCTCAGGGATTGAAAGTACACCGGGACAGCGAGTTCGACTTCCTCGCCTATCTGGGGCGCGACCTGCCCGGCGCCATCGTTGCCGAGCCGGCGGAACCCGATGACCTGCCGGAAACGCTGGCGGAAGCATTGGGTCAAGCGAAGCCAGTCCGAATTGTTGGCGCCCGAAACGGGAAAAAATTCTCGCTGGCCGGTGTGCAAATGAAATTTTCCATGAAAGAGAGAGACGGCCGTTACAATCTGGCTACCGGGGATGAGTTGGGCGACTGGATCATCAAAACGCCGTCCACCACACACCGCCGTGTGCCCGAGAACGAGTACACCGCCATGAAGTTTGCCGAGCTCGTCGGTGTGGAGATTCCCGATGTCCGCCTGGTCGACCTGGACAAACTGGATAACCTGCCGGCCATCAATTTACCGGACGAAAAGCAGGCCTTTGCAATCCGTCGTTTTGATCGCGACGAAGGGCAGCGGGTGCACATGGAAGATTTCGCCCAGGTTCTCATGAAATACCCGCACGAAAAATACGGCTCGGCGAACTACGAACAAATCGCCCGGGTTCTCTACCAGTTTTCCGGCGAGGCCTTAACCGACGTTCAGCAGTTCGCGAGAAGGTTGCTGGTCAATATTTTGCTCGCCAACGGCGACGCGCACCTGAAGAACTGGAGTTTGCTCTATCCGGATCGAATTACCCCGGTCCTGTCGCCGGCTTACGATATCGTTACCACCCGCGCTTATATCGAAGGGGAAAGCCAATTCGCGCTCAACCTGGGCAAAACCAAGTCCTGGGGCGATATCACCATGAACCATTTCGAGCGCTGGGCGGAAAAGGCCGACCTGCCGTGGCGTGCCATCCAGCCTCAGTTAAAGGACGTGATGGATAAGGCACGTGCTCTTTGGCCGGCGGCGCTCAACGATCTGCCCATGGATGACTCTCACAAAGACATTCTCAGGGCGCACTGGCGGAGTCTTCAGGACGACTTCCGGGTGTAATTGAGGCCTATTTACCGCCTCGGGGAGGGGCATAGGCGGGACCTGCTCAAGACAGTCTTGGATGTAAGCTACTGATATTATAGGATTTTTCAGTATTTTTTAGGGGGCTCGCCAAGTCTTTTGGCATATGCTCATTTGGAAGGGCTAGAGTCATTAGAAGCCGAACAAGTCTCTGTAGTAGAACAGACACTCCAGTTTGGGGACCATCGGCTCCATGATTCTCGACAGAACGCTCTTACATTCCGCCATTTCGAGGCAGCCGCCGAAAGTCAGCTGGGCGTTACACGGATATTGATATAAAGCAAACCGCGGGAAGCCTTCAGGCGCATCTTTGGAAAAACCGTGATCGTGCTTCCGATGGGTCGGCTCTCTCCTACGATCCTGCTGAGAGAGAGGCAGATAAATTTGCAACGTATTTCCTGGTGCCTGAAAAGCAGGTTGTAGACCGCTTTCTACGAGTCTTTGGTGTGGCGCCTTTGCGCTTACCGAAGAAACGGCATTTGCATTGGGGAGCGATTTGAATGATATCGAGAAGAAGTGCGGTACGGTTAACAGCGTTGCCTGATGCTGGCCGGCGCGGAAAGCTATAATGGGCGTAATATCGTCTCGCTCGCCGCCCAATTCAAGGTGTCAAAGGTGGCTGTGGAATAGTTCTGGCGGGTTGTCGTCCTTTATTTTTTAATTCTATTCACGGCTAAAAAAGCCCCGGCGGATTTTCCCGTCGGGGCTTTTTGCATCACCAACGGTGAAGCGGAGACTTAAACCCGCTCAATTACCGTAGCAATCCCCTGACCCAAACCAATGCACATGGTGGCAAGACCGATTTGGCCGTCGTTGCCTTCCAGTACGTTGAGCAGGGTGCCGGTGATGCGCGCGCCGGAGCGGCCCAAGGCTCTGGCGCCGAAGGCAGGGCCGAGGAGGGCTGGCGGTGACCGGGGTTTAAGACTTGGCGCAGGGAGGAGGGGTTAGGCCGGGTGATACGACGTCGATAGATCAAAGGTGTCGCATGACATCCTGTCTGCCGTGAAGAATTCGGATGACCTGCAACTCTTCCCGTTGGACTCGATAGAAAATGACATGACTGACAACGGAAACGCCGCGGACGTCAGGTGATAGTTCGGGCCTCGCTTTCCCGGTCTCCGGCTGTTGGAGTAGTTGCCAGAGTTTGTCCTTTAGCGAACTCATGTATTCGGCGGATCGGGGTTCGCCCCATTGGCGTGATCCGTATTGGTGGATGGCACGCAGATCCTCCCGGGCGGCGGGAGACAGAACCAGCAAAAGAGCCATCAGGCTTTCAGGTCTTCGAAGAGGTCGTCGAGGCCGGCTTTGCTGTCCACGCGAATGCCGTCGCCCTGGTCCAATTGCACCATGCCTTCTTGAATCTGTTCACGCAGCCGGGCCAGTTTCAGTTCGTTGATCCATTCCTCATGGATTTCCACGAACCGCAGAGATTCCCGGATGACTTCGCTGGCGTTGTTGTAAAGGCCGCTGTCTACTTTGGCTTTGATACGGGCTTCGAGCTCGGGGGTCAGTGAAATGTGCATGCTCACTCTCCTGAAAGAGGGGATTGAGGTAATGTTAGGCGGAGCGCAAAGATTGTCAATCTATGGCATTTCAGCCTGTATTGATGAGGGGGTCGAGACAAAGGAGGGTCGAAATATTAGAAAATTATGTTGATATCTTATTTTTAGGCCCATATTATAAGCCGGCAGGGCAAGGGACGGCAGATGTACAGTATTGATTGGACGAAAACAGCTATTAAGCAGCTCAGGAAGATTCAGCCGGAAAAACAGCGCAAGGCGATTCTTGCTGCTGTGCAGCGTCTGGATAGCTGTCCAACCAATACGGCGAATGTGAAGGCTTTAAAGGGGCATGAGGTGGGCTACCGCCTGCGGGTCGGTAACTACCGGGTGCTGTTCGATCTGGATGACGGTGTACGGATCATTACGGTTCAAGAGGTGAAAAAGCGAGATGAGCGGACATACTGAAGCCGCAAAAGGCAGCGCGCAGATTATCCGCGATAGCCATGGCAACCCACTGTATGCCGTGGTGCCGTTCGATGAGTATCAGGCGCTGCTTGACGCAGATGGTCACGTCACTATTCCGCATGAGGTCGTGGCCCTGATGATTGAAAAAAACATCAGCCCGATGGCGGCATGGCGTAAGCACCGCGGTCTTTCTCAGGCGCAACTGGCCGGGAAGCTGGGGGTGACCCAGGGGGCCGTGGCTCAGGCTGAAAAGATGGGTAACAAGCCTCAGATTGAGACCCTGCGCTCCTGGGCCAGAGTGCTTGGTTGTGATGTGGCTCAGTTGACGGAGCTGACCGATTGAATGGACGTCAAACAAGAAAAGCCCCGACGGAAAAACCCGCCGGGGCTTCTTCATATCACCAACAGTGAATAACGCGGAGACTTAAACCCGCTCAATCACCGTGGCAATACCCTGACCCAAACCAATGCACATGGTGGCAAGACCGATCTGGCCGTCGTTGCCTTCCAGTACGTTGAGCAGGGTGCCGGTGATGCGCGCGCCGGAGCAGCCCAGGGGGTGGCCCAGGGCGATGGCGCCGCCGTTCAGGTTGACCTTCTCGTCCATCTTGTCGAGCAGCTTGAGGTCCTTCAGGACCGGCAGGGACTGCGCGGCGAAGGCTTCGTTGAGCTCGACGTAGTCGATGTCGTCGATGGTCAGGCCGGCCCGTTTCAGGGCTTTCTGGGTGGCGGGCACCGGGCCGTAGCCCATGATGGCCGCGTCACAGCCGGCCACGGCCACGCTGCGGATCTTGGCGCGGGGCTTGAGGCCCAGGGCCTGGGCACGCTCGGCGCTCATCACCAGCATGGCGCTGGCACCGTCGGACAGGGCCGAGGAGGTGCCGGCGGTCACGGAGCCGCTGGCCGGGTCGAACACCGGGCGCAGTTTGGCCATGTCTTCCAGGCTGGCGTTGGCGCGGATGGTCTCGTCGATTTCGCAGAGCACCTTGCGGCCTTCGGCGTCGTGGCCTTCGATCGGCACGATCTCATTGCTCCAGCGGCCTTGTTCGGTGGCTTCCCAGGCTTTCTTGTGGGAGCGCACGCCGAACGCGTCCTGCTGTTCACGGGTGATGCCGTGCATGCGGCCGAGCATTTCCGCGGTCAGGCCCATCATGTTGGAGGCCCGGGCGGTGTACTTGGACAGCTCGGGGTTGAGGTCCACGCCGTGGTCCATGGCCACATGGCCCATGTGCTCCACGCCGCCGATCACGAACACGTCGCCGTTGCCGGTTTCGATGGCCTGGGCGGCGCTGTGCAGGGCCTGCATGGAGGAGCCGCACAGGCGGTTGACGGTCTGGGCGGCGCTGGTGCGCGGCAGGCCGGCCAGCATGGAAATGTTGCGGGCGATGTTCATGCCCTGTTCCTTGGTCTGGTTGACGCAGCCCCAGATCACATCTTCGGTGTCTTCGATGCTCCAGTTGGGGTTGCGGGCCATCAATGCCTGGATCAGCAGGGCGGACAGTTTTTCCGCGCGTACGTTGCGGAACTGGCCGTTACGGCTTTTGCCCATGGGGGTGCGCACGGCATCGACGATGACTACGTCTTTCGGATTCAAACTCATTTCAAAATCTCCTTTGCCCGTGCCTTACGCGAAGAAGGCTTCGCCTTTGGCGGCCTTGTCTTTAAGCATCTGGGGTGCTTCGTAGAGCGCGCCCAGGTGGGCGTACTTGTCGCACAGTTCCGCGAATGCCTTGGTGCCGATGCTGTCGATGTAGCGCAGCGGGCCACCACGGAACGGTGGGAAGCCGATGCCGTAGATCATCGCCATGTCGGCTTCGGCGGGGGAGCCGACGATGTTGTCTTGCAGGCAGCGGACGGTTTCGGTGCACATCGGGATCATCATGCGGGCGATGATGTCGTCGGCGTCGAAGTCCTTGGACTCGCCGGTGACCATGGGCTTGATCAGCTCGTAGGTCTTCTCGTCGACGACCTTCTTGGGCTTGCCCTTCTTGTCTTCCTCGTACTTGTAGAAGCCGATACCGTTCTTCTGACCATAGCGTTCGTTTTCGAACATGATCTCGGACGGGTCCTTGAAGTCGTGCTTCATGCGGTCGGGGAAGCCTTCGGCCATCACTTCGGCGGCGTGCACGCCGGTGTCGATGCCGACCACGTCGAGCAGGTAGGCGGGGCCCATGGGCCAGCCGAACTTCTGCATCACCTTATCGACCTGCTGGAAGTCGGCGCCGTCGCGCACCAGCATGCCGAAGCCGGCGAAGTAGGGGAACAGCACCCGGTTCACCAGGAAGCCGGGGCAGTCGTTTACCACCACCGGGTTCTTGCCCATCTTCTGGGCGTACTTGACCAGCGTAGCGACGGTCTCGTCGGAGGTCTTCTCGCCGCGAATCACTTCCACCAGGGGCATCATGTGCACCGGGTTGAAGAAGTGCATGCCGCCGAAGTTTTCAGGTTTCTTCAGGGCTTCGGCGAGACGGGTGATGGAAATGGTGGAGGTGTTGGACGCCAGCACCGCGTCGTCACCCAGCACTTCCTCGGTTTCCGCCAGTACCGACTGCTTGATCTTCGGGTTCTCTACCACCGCTTCGACGACCACGTCGATGTTGGTGAAGTCACCGTAGCTCAGGGTGGGGCGGATCATGGACAGGGTCTTGCCCATTTTGGCGGCGTCCATCTTGCCTTTGCTGACGCGCTTGGCGAGCAGCTTGGAGGCTTCGTTCATGCCCAGGTCCAGGGCGTCCGCCTTGATGTCCTTCATGACGATGGGGGTGCCCTTGAGGGCGGACTGGAAGGCGATGCCGCCGCCCATGATGCCCGCGCCCAGTACCGCCGCGTTGTTGATCTCGCGGCTGGCCTTGGCGGTCTTGCCGTTTACTTTCTTGACCTGCTGATCGGCCAGGAACAGACCCACCATGGCGGTGGCCTGCGGGGTCTTGGCGACCTTGGCGAAGCCTTTGGATTCCACGTCCAGCGCGTCGTTGCGCTTCATGCCGGCGGCTTTCTGCATGGATTTCACCGCTTCCATGGGCGCCGGGTAGTTCTTGCCGGCCTGCTGCTGGACCATGGCGGAACCGGTCTGGAACGCCATCATCTGCTCCATCGGGGGCATCGGCAGCGGCTCCAGTTTTTCCTGGCGCTTGGCGCGGAAGTCGATCTTGCCGGCCAGGCACTGCTTGACCAGGTCGATGGCGGCGTCACGCACGTCGTCGTGCTTGACCACCGCGTCCACCATGCCGTCCTTGAAGGCTTTTTCCGGCTTGTGCTGGCCGCCGGCGGAGATCCACTCGATGGCGTTGTCGACGCCCATCAGGCGCGGCGCGCGCACGGTGCCGCCGAAACCGGGGTAGATGCCCAGCTTCACTTCCGGGAAGCCCACCTGGGCCTGTTCGCTCATAACGCGGAATTCGCAGGCCAGGCACATTTCCAGGCCGCCGCCCAGGGCGAAACCGTTGATGGCGGCCACTTTCGGCACGTCCAGGTCTTCGAAGGCGTTGAAGATGTCGTTCGCCTGGCGGGACCATTTGGCGATCTCCGCTTCGTCCTGGGCGAACATTTCGGTGAATTCGGTGATGTCCGCGCCAACGATGAACACGTTCTTGGCGGAGGTGACGACGATGCCTTTCACCTGGTCGTTGCCTTTCAGGGCCTCGGTGGCCTTGCTCAGGTCTTCCAGGGTGGCTTGGTCGAACTTGTTCACGGACTCGCCCTGAAGATCGAACTTCAGTTCGGCGATCCCGTCGTCAAGCAGTTGTACGCTTACGGCGTTGCCTTGGTAAATCATATCGTTTGCTCTCCAGTCCCAAAGTATGCGGCCGGCCAGCCGCCTTGGTGAGCGTTCCTCACTCGGGGGCGCCAAGTATATGGAAGCAAAGGGTACACATTCAGTCCCTTTTTGTGACTTGCCGGTCGTTGCAAGCTCGCTTCCCGCTTGTATTGGGTGCGGGGCGGGCACTTTCAACCGCCGGCCAACCGCCGGCGCGCTCGACCCTCGGGAGGATACAGCAAGCCGGGGTCGGAGTATCTTGACTCCGGAGGCGTCTATGCGGACCCTTGCCCGCGTCTTTCCGCCAGGCTGAATTGATGAGCGCACGACCCTTTCCCGAGATCCGCCGTCGTACCGTGGACGCCGTGCCCGACTGGCCCGGCGTGCCGCCGCTGCTGGCCCGGGTGCTGGCCGCCCGCGGCGTCACCCGGGAAGAGCAGCTGCAACTGAACCTGGGCCGCCTGCCGCACCCGGACGGCTTCAACGGCCTGGGCGCGGCGGTGGATCTGCTGCAGCAGGCCCGCGAGCAGCACTGGCGCATCTGCGTGGTGGGCGATTACGACGCCGACGGCGCCACCGCCACCGCGCTGATGGTGCGCGGCCTGGCCGCCCTGGGTTTCCGGCGGCCGGACTATCTGGTGCCCAACCGCTTCGAGTACGGCTACGGCCTGTCGCCGGCCATCGTCGAGCTGGCCAAGGAGACCCTGTCACCGGATCTGATCATCACCGTGGACAACGGCATCGCCAGCGTGGACGGCGTGGCCGCCGCCCGCGCCGCCGGCATGCGGGTGCTGATCACCGACCACCATCTGCCCGGCGACCAACTGCCGGACGCCGACGCCCTGGTCAACCCGCGCCTGTGCGAGGACGGCTTCCCGGCCCGCAACCTGGCCGGCGTCGGCGTGGCCTTCTATTTATTGCTGGCGGTGCAGCGCCGTCTGGGCCTGAAAGCCGCGGTGCTCGACCTGCTGGATCTGGTCGCCCTGGGCACGGTGGCCGACGTGGTGGTGCTGGACGACGCCAACCGCATTCTGGTGGAGCAGGGCCTGCGCCGCATCCGCGCCGGCAAGGGCAGCCCGGGTTTGCGCGCGCTGCTGCGGGTGGCCGGCCGCGACCCGGCCAAAGTGGTGGCGGCGGATCTCGGCTTCGCCGCCGGGCCCCGGTTGAACGCCGCCGGTCGCCTCACCGATATGAGCCACGGCATCGAATGCCTGTTGGCGGACAGCGAGGAGCAGGCGCGCCGTTTCGCCGAGGAACTGGACACCATCAACCGGGAGCGGCGCGGCATCGAGCAGGGCATGCGCGACGCCGCCATGCTGGAAGTGGCGCGGCTGCGCGAGCGCGACCTGCCCGTGGCCCTGTGCCTGCACGGCCGCGACTGGCACGAAGGCGTGGTGGGAATTCTCGCCTCGCGGGTGAAGGAATCCGTGCACCGGCCAGTGATCGCCTTCGCCCCGGCCCGCGAGAAGGGCATGCTTAAGGGCTCCGGCCGCTCCATCCCCGGCCTGCACCTGCGCGACGTGCTGGACGCGGTGGCCACCGCCCACCCGGAAATGCTGCACAAGTTCGGCGGCCACGCCATGGCCGCCGGCATGACCCTGCGCGCCGACGACCTGCCGGCCTTCACCGAGGCGTTCCAGACGGCGGTGGCGGCGGTGGCCAGCGCCGACCTGTTCGACGAGGTGGTGGAAACCGACGGCGCCCTGGAAGAGGCCGACCTGTGCCTGGACACCGCGGAAATACTCAGCCACCGCTTCCCCTGGGGGCAGGGCTTTCCGCCGCCGCGCTTCGACGGCGAGTTCGAGGTGCTGGACAGCCGCGTGGTCGGCGAGCGCCATCTTAAGCTCACCCTGGGCCTGCCCGGTTGCGGCGGCGTGGTGGACGGCATCCACTTCAACGCCGACCTGGACCAGCTCGGCGACCGGCTGCGCCGCGTGCACGGCGTCTACCGCCTGGAAGTGAACGAATTCCGCGGCAACCGCAACCCGCAGCTGCTGTTCGAGCACCTGCGACCCGTGTAACAGGTGCCTAGGGGCGGGCACTTTGCTAGCATTGCCGTTCGCGCCGTCCCGGCGTGTTGTACCCGATTCGATCCTCGCGCGGCCCAAAAGGCCGGCGATGTCTGGCAGCCCCTAACGGAGGGAAAGCATGAAAACAATACACAAACACCGCCTGGAAGCCGGCTCGGACGTGCAGGAACTGCGTTTGCCGGAAGAGGGTGAAGTGCTGCGCGTCGACTTTATCCAGCAGGAACGCGTCATCTATATGTGGGTGGAAGTGGACGCCGACACCGTCATCGACACCCCCAAGGAAGTCCGCCGCTTCAAGGTGTTCGCCACCGGCAGCGGCATTCCCAACAACGCCGTCTACATCGGCACCACCCTGGATAACCTCAAGCCCGAGGCGTTCCACGTCTACGAACTGGTGGACTGACTCCCCCGGCGCACCCCGCCCCCGGCCTCGTCAGAGGCCGGCCGAAACGGTAGAATACGCGGCTTTTCCCATCCTATTGAAAGCGCACCGAGAACCTTTATGGAAGTGAATCCGCTGAGAACCCACCTCACCGACCTGGCCGAGCGCGTGGATGCGCTGAGGGGGTATCTTTGACTACGACCAGAAGAGCGAACGACTGGTCGAAGTAGAGCGCGAACTGGCCCTGCCGGACGTCTGGAACGAGCCCCA
>DASUNW010000073.1:0-2067 GCA_036276955.1 Alcanivorax sp.
GCCGTTCAGCAACGGCCGGCCCGCCGGCAAACCGATCGACTTCGTCACCGGCTTCCTCAGCGACGACGGCAAGGCCCGCGGCCGGCCCGTGGGCGTGACCGTGGACCCGGAGGGCGCGCTGATCATCGCCGATGATCTGTCGAACACGATCTGGCGGGTCACCCCCACCGGCGGGGACTGATTCGCCCGCCGGCCTTCCGGTAACGCCGCCTAGGCGGCGGCGAAGCCGGCGAACAGCACCAGGAAGCCACCGATCTCGCCGGCCACCAGGGTCCACATGAAGGCGGTCATCAGCCACGCGGGCAGAATCCCGGAACCGAAAGCGTGCGGCTTCTGCAGCTGGTTGCGGGTGTCCTTGAGCGCGCCGTGCAGAATGTAGCTGCCCACCGCCAACGCGAAGAACAGCACCGACGCCAGCACCGCCAGCACGTTAACCCACTCCGGCCAGACGCTGAGCGCCGCGAAGCGCTCCAGCACCAGACAGGCGAAGGCGTACATCAGGCTGGCCCGGTGGGCGACATCCACATAGTAATGCGCCCGGGCCTTGTCACTGCCTCTGATCTGAACGTACTTCCAAACCCCGGTCAGCAGACCGGTCAGAAAGAAAAGCCCGCAACTCCACAACGCCAATGTGCTCGCGGCCATGGCACCCCCCTGTTCGTGATCCAATCCCAAACTATGTCATCAACCACCCGAGCGCCGCTTCAGCGTAGGACCATCGCTTTACCGTTCGCCTTCCAGACCGTGCCACACCCGCAGGATAATCACGGCGCTGGCATGAACCGAATAGCGAACCACATAGCGGCCAAACACGATATCGCGGATGGATTCAGGCACCGGAGCCAGTTCAACCGGCGTGCCCATCTCTGGAAAGTCAGGCAGCAGGCGGATCCTGTCGATCAGCTCCGCCGCTACCCTCGCTGCCGCGGGCGGGTTGTGGACGGCGATGAACGCCCTCAGGCGTTTCAAATCTTCAATGGCTACGTCCGTGTAAACCAGTTTCACTGTCCCGACCCCGGTGCATCCCGCTCATCCTCGGTGCCCCAACTGGCGAGCCAGTCATGCACCTCGCCGGCATCCACCACCTTCCCCTGGGCGGCGGACTCCATGGCCTCCAGCGTCTGTTGCCAACGCGCTTGCTCAAGCTGCTGTTTCTCGATGTACTCCGAGAGCGCCTGGTTGATCACCCAGCCTTTGCTGCGGTGAAGGCGGCTGGCGATGGCTTCCAGATGCTGCTCAACCTCTGCCTGAAGACGAACGGTGGTAACACTCATGGCGGTATCCTCAGCGAAAAACTACAATGTATTACACCATAGTTTCGGCAATCTTGACCATTAAGGTTTGTGCGTTGCGGGCACCCCCCAGACCGATTTCAGGAAGAGAGAAACAATAGCGGCGAGAATCAACAAAAGTACCAGTAACCCCAGTGCTTTGCCCCCCGTCACCAACGCGCCCTTCCAGCCCCGAGACATCAACAGATAAGCCGGATAGCCGATAAACACCGAGATCAGCGTAAAGCAGACATAAAATACAGCCCGGGATGGAAGCCATCCGCGCGCCAGCGCGTCGGCGTGGATCCAGCGTGCCACGGCGAGTTTAAACGAAACCGGCATCAGCACCTGGAACCAGGCTGAGTCCAGCCAGGCATCGGGCAGGTACATGGCCGAGACCAGAATAACGAAGGAGACAGCGGCCAGGGTGGCCAACGCGGTCGTGGGGCGCGTACCCAGAACCGCGGCTTCGAAGCTGCTCAAACTCTCGTTGTTCGTAAGCGTCCGGCCATCACACCTTGTCAGTGATGGCCGGCGTCCAGTTGTGCGGCAGCAGCTTATCGATGGCGCTGTTCTTCTGCGTCGGCAGGCGAGCCAGCACATCCTTCAGATAGACGTAGGGATCGTGACCGTTCAGCTTCGCCGATTGGATCAAACTCATCACGGCGGCGGCACGCTGGCCGCTGCGCAGTGAGCCCGCGAACAGCCAGTTGTTGCGTCCCAGCGCCCAGGGCCGGATCTGATTTTCCACCCGGTTGTTGTCGATCGGCACCGCGCCGTCGTCCAGGTAGCGCGT
>DASUNW010000074.1:0-27124 GCA_036276955.1 Alcanivorax sp.
CGGCGGCAAGCGATATTGACCTGCTGCTGGTGTCCGATACTCTGACTCTTGAATCGGCCTACGGGATGCTGGCCGATGTGGAAAGCACCTTGGGGCGGCCGATTAACCCGACGTTGTACACCAACGCGGAGTTCGAGCAGCGGCTGAAGGGCGGCAATCCGTTTCTGAGCAAGGTGCTTTCGGGGGACACCATACTGTTGCAAGGACGCTTACCCGATGACTTCCGACCCTCTGGAGAATCTGGCCCGCACCGGCAGCTCAAACCTGAACCGGGCTCTGTTTGTTGTTGCCGAGACAGGCTGTTAGCGGGGTTTCCTTGGCCCCAAAAAGAGACTAAGCTAATCTAACTAAGTTCTGGAGGAGCCATGGACATCATCAATATGCACGACGCCAAGACGCGGTTGTCCCAGTTGGTGGACAAGGCCGCGAAGGGCGAGCCTTTCATTATCGCCAAGGCCGGCAAGCCGGTGGCGCGGGTGACCGCCGTGGATTCTCCCGAGCCCGGCAAGGTCCGTCGCCTGGGGTTTCTCAAGGGGCAGATGCAGGTGCCGGAGGATTTTGATCGCCTCGGTGAAACGGAAATTGCCGATTCCTTCGAGGGCTGAATGAATCTGCTACTGGATACGCATTTACTGTTGTGGGCGGCGGGTTCCCCCGAGCGCCTTTCGGTGGAAGCTCAAGCCCTGATTGAAGACCCGGAGAACCGATTGTTCTTCAGCGCGGCGAGCATTTGGGAAGTGACCATCAAAAACGGTTTGGGCAAGCCCGCTTTCCAGGTCGATCCACACCTTTTCCGGCGGGGGCTGGTGGAAAACGACTATGAGGAGCTGCCGATCATCAGCAGCCATACGCTCGCTATTAGCCATCTGCCGCCGATTCATCGCGACCCTTTCGACCGGATTCTGGTGGCCCAGGCGGAGTACGAGGGGATTTTATTGCTGACCAGCGACGACATGGTGGCGGGCTACCCGGGGCCGATCAGGCGGGTCTGAGGCCCGGGCCGCATTCTCTTGTCACTGCCAGCCCGGGTCTGTGAAACTACATGCTCATTGGCATCGCGGCTCTTGCTCCATGGATTACGACTTCCTCACCACCCTGCGCCGTCAGCATCCGGGCTGGCGGCTGCTGGCCGCCGACCATGGTCCACTGGTGGCCGCGTTCCTGCACCGCTATTTCATTGAGCCGAACCAGCGGACTTTCGCGGAGGCGGAGCTGGCGTCGAGGCTGGAGGATTTTCTGTTCCATCTGCGCGAGCGACTGGGCGATGACGCTTTTCCCAAGCCGGCGCGGCAGTATCTGAATGACTGGGCGGCGGACGAGCGCGGTTGGTTGCGCAAGTACTATTCTCGCGACAGCGACGAGCCCCAGTACGATCTGGCGCCGGCCACGGAAAAGGCGGTGCAGTGGCTGGTGTCGCTGCAGGGGCAGCGTTTTATCGGCGCGGAATCGCGATTGCTGACCGTCTTCGAACTGCTGCGCGAGATCACCGAGGGCACCGAGACCGATCCGCGGGCGCGCATTGACGAGCTGACCCGGCGTAAAGAGGCCATCGATCGGGAGATCGAGGAAATCAATGAGGGCCGCTTGCGGATGATGGACGATACCCGGTTGCGCGAGCGTTTTTTGCAGATGTCGGACACCGCCCGGGGTCTGCTGGCGGATTTCCGGCAGGTGGACCAGAACTTCCGCGATCTGGATCGCCAGGTGCGTGAAAAAGTGGCGGCCTGGGACGGCGGCAAGGGCGATATGCTGGCGGAGGTGTTCGGCGAGCACGATGCCATTACCGATACGGATCAGGGGCGCACGTTTCGCGCGTTCTGGGATTTCCTGATGTCGCCGAGCCGGCAGGAGGAGTTGTCCGCGCTGTTGGAGAAGGTACTGGCGCTGGCGCCGGTGCGCGAGCTGGAACCGGACCCGCGCCTGCAGCGGGTGCACTATGATTGGCTGGAGGCCGGCGAGGCGACGCTGCGTACCGTGGCGCGGCTCTCCGAGCAGTTGCGTCGCTATCTGGACGATCAGGCGTGGCTGGAGAACCGCCGCATCATGCAGTTGCTGCATGACGTGGAGCAGCATGCTCTGGCGGTGCGTGAGGCACCGGCCCGGGCGCCGGGCATGATGGTGGACGAGCTGGCGCCGGCGGTGGTGCTGCCCCTGGAGCGGCCCCTGTACCGGCCACCGTTGAAGCCGCGCATTGAGCAGAGCGAGCTGGCCACCGGCGACGCTGATCTGGATGCCGGTGCTTTGTTCGATCAGTTTTATGTGGACCGGGCGGCGCTCCGCTCGCGACTGCAGCGGGTGCTGCAAACCCGCGATCAGATCACGCTGGTGGCGTTGCTGGAACACAGCCCCCTGGAGCGCGGCCTGGCGGAGCTGGTGGCCTGGCTGGCACTGGCCGCCGACGATCCTAGGGCGTTGATCGACGAGGCCGGCAAGTGTGAGGTGAGCTGGCGCGACGGTCATGGCATGGTCCGCCGCGCCACTGTTCCCGATGTGCTGTTCAGCCGGTGATGTCATGAGTGAAACCGATATCGATACTGCCTCCGACCTGTCGCCCCTGTTGGTCCATCTGCTCAAGGGCGTGCTCTATCGCGACCAGCAGGAGGCGTTGTGGCAGACGCTGTTGACGCTGCAAAGCCGGGTGCGCGATTACGTGGCGGTGCTGGGCCTGGAGCTGGTGCTGGACGAGGCGGAAGGTTACGCCTACCTGCGTCAGGTCGAGCGCGCCGACGACGACCAAGGCCCGCCGCGGCTGGTGCCGCGCCGTCAGCTTTCTTATCCGGTCAGTCTGTTGCTGGCGCTGTTGCGCAAAAAACTCGCCGAACACGATGCCAGCGGCGGTGATCCGCGTTTGATTCTGACCCAGGAGCAGATCGTGGAACTGGTGCGGCTGTTTCTGCCGGACACCGCCAACGAGGCGAAACTGGTGGACCGCGTGCAGGGCGACATCAACAAGGTGATCGAGTTGGGTTTTCTGCGCCGGTTGCGCGGCCAGAGCGGCCGCTACGAAGTGCGTCGCATTCTGCAATCTTTCGTGGACGCGCAGTGGTTGGGCGAGTTCGAGCAGCGCCTTAAGGCGTATCGGGAGCAAGCCGGTGAACAGTGAGAACCTGGGGCTGGATTTCGCCACCTCCAACGAACAGGCCGGCTTTCGGCTGCAGCGCCTGGAGGTGCTCAATTGGGGCACCTTCGACCGTCAGGTCTGGGCGCTTGATCCGCGGGGCAACAACAGCCTGCTGACCGGCGACATCGGTTCCGGCAAGTCCACTCTGGTGGACGCGGTCACTACCCTGTTGGTGCCGGCGCAGCGCATCACCTACAACAAGGCCGCCGGCGCCGAGAACAAGGAGCGTTCACTGCGTTCCTACGTGCTGGGGTATTACAAATCCGAGCGTGGCGACGCCGGGCTCTCCGCCAAGGCGGTGGCGCTGCGCGATCACAACAGCTACTCGGTGATTCTCGGCCACTTTCATAACGCCGGTTACGACCAAGACGTGACGCTCGCCCAGGTGTTCTGGATCAAGGACAGCGCCGGCCAGCCAGAGCGCTTTTACGTGGTCGCCGACCGGGCGTTAACGCTGGCTGGGGACTTCGCTGATTTCGGCAGCGATATCGGTGATCTGAGAAAGCGGTTGAAAAAACAAACCGACATCAATGTGTTCGATGCCTTCCCCGGTTACGGCGCCGCCTTTCGCCGCCGCTTCGGCATCGATAACGAACAGGCCATGGAACTGTTCAATCAGACCGTCTCCATGAAATCGGTGGACAATATCACCCGCTTCGTGCGCGATCACATGTTGGAGCCGTTCCCGGTGGGCGAGCGCATCGAGGCGTTGATCCGCCACTTCGACGATCTCAACCGCGCCCACGAGGCGGTGCTCAAGGCGCGCCGGCGCATCGACATGCTCGAGCCGCTGGTGGCCGACCTGGACCGTTACGACGAGCGCGAGCGGCGGGTCGCCGATCTGCGGCAAAGCCGTGAATCGCTGCGCCCCTGGTTCGCCAGTTTGAAAATGGATCTGCTCGACAAACGCTTGGATAACCTTTCGGCAGAGGCGGAGCGCCTGGCGCAGCGACGCACGGCTCTGGAGGCCCGCCGCCGCGATCAGCAGGCGCGCCGCGACGATCTGCGCCAATCCATCGCCGACAATGGCGGCGATCGCCTGCAGCGGTTGAAGGCGGAAATGCAATCCTGCCAGCGACAAAAACAGCAACGGCAGGACAAAGCAAAACAATACCGCGAACTGGTGCAGGCGTTGTCGCTGCCCGACGCCGATACCCTGGATCTCTTCGTTAGCAACCGTCGTCAACGGGAGCAGCAGCAGAACGAACGGCAGGAGCAGCGCGCGCAACTGCAGAACCACGTCAACGAAGCCGGCGCGGACCTGCACGCGCTGAATCGTCAGCACGGCGAATTGGAAAAAGAACTCGATTCCCTGCGGCGGCGGCGCTCCAACATTCCCGGCCGGGTATTGGCGATTCGTGAGGCGCTGTGCGAGGCGCTACAGCTTGGTGCAGACGAAGTGCCGTTCGTCGGTGAGCTATTGCAGGTGCCCGCCGAGGAGCGCGACTGGGAAGGCGCCATCGAGCGCCTGCTGCACAATTTCGGTCTTTCGCTGCTCGTGCCGGACGCCTTATACGAACGGGTCTCCGACTGGGTGGAGCGCACCCATCTGCGCGGCCGGCTGGTGTACTTCCGGGTTCGCGAGCCGCGCGGCGAGGTGCAGACGGCCGCGCCGGATTCGCTGGTGCACAAGCTGCGCATCCAGCCGGACAGTGCCTTCTATCCTTGGCTGGAGCGGGAACTGGTGCGCCGCTTCGATTACGTCTGTTGCGAGGACCTGACCCGCTTCCGCCGCGAGCAGCGCGCCGTGACCCGCGCCGGGCAAATCAAGGCGCCCGGTGGCCGCCATGAAAAGGACGACCGCCACCGCCTCGACGACGCCGGCCGCTACGTGCTCGGCTGGGACAACCAGACCAAGATTCGCGCCCTGGAAGCGGAGGCGGATTCCCTGGCCCGGCGCGGTGGGGAACTGACCGGGCAGGTGCAGGCCTGGGAGGCGGAGCGCAAGGCTCTGGACGACGCCCTGCGCAAGCTGGATCAGTTGGCCATGTTCGCCGACTTCGAGGAACTGGACTGGAAACCGCTGGCCCGGCAACTGGAGCAACTGGAGAACGAGCGCCAGGCGCTGGAGGCCGCCAATGACCTGCTGCGGGAGCTGGAACGCCAGCTTGAGGCACTGGAACAAAGTCTGAACGAGACCGAGGAGGCGCTGTCAGCCCTGGGCCAGGACGAAGGCGCCAACCGGAACAAAACCGAAACCGCCGCCGCCCAGCGCGAGGAGAGCGCCGCGCAGTTGGCCGAGGCCGATGAGGCGCAACGGGCCTGTTTCGAAACCTTGTCGGGCTACCGCGACGAGGCGCTGGCCGGGCGCACCCTGACGGTGGAATCCTGCGACAACCAGCAAAGCGAACTGCGCGACTGGCTGCAAAAGCGCATCGACCAGCACGACAAACAATTGAAAACATTAAGCGAGCGGATCGTGAGCGCCATGCAGCGCCACCAGCACGAATGGCCGCTGGAGAGCCGCGAGGTGGATGCCACCCTGGCCGCCGGCGGTGATTACCGCGCCATGCTGGAAGAATTGCAGCGCGACGACCTGCCGCGCTTCGAGCGCCGCTTCAAGGAGCTGCTCAATGAGAACACCATTCGTGAGGTGGCGGCGTTTCAGGGGCAGCTGCACAAGGAGCGCCAGGCGATCCGCGAGCGCATCGACATCATCAACCGTTCCCTGAAGGGCATCGACTACAACCCGGGTCGGTATATCACGCTGCTGGCGGAGCCGACCAGCGACAACGAAGTACGCGACTTCCAGCAGGAGCTGCGCGCCTGCACCGAGGGCGCGCTCAGTGGCAACGAGGAAGAGCAGTACACCGAGCAGAAATTCCTGCAGGTGAAACATATCATTGAGCGCTTTCGTGGCCGTGACGGCACCGGTGAACTGGACAAACGCTGGACACAGAAAGTAACCGACGTGCGCAACTGGTTCGTGTTTTCCGCCTCGGAACGCTGGCGCGAGGACGACCGGGAATACGAGCACTATTCCGATTCCGGCGGTAAATCCGGCGGCCAGAAGGAGAAACTGGCCTACACCGTGCTGGCCGCCAGTCTCGCTTACCAGTTCGGCCTGGAATGGGGCGAGCAGCGTTCCCGCTCCTTCCGCTTCGTGGTCATCGACGAAGCCTTCGGTCGCGGTTCCGACGAATCCGCCCGCTATGGCCTGGAGCTGTTTAAGCGGCTTAATCTGCAGTTGCTGATCGTCACGCCGCTGCAAAAGATTCACATCATCGAGCCCTATGTGCATAGCGTTGGCTTCGTGCACAACCGCGAGGGTCGCGAGTCCCTGGTGCGCAATCTCAGCATTGAGGAATACCAGACTGAAAAAGCCGCCCGCGAACGGATCCGCGTGCAGCCATGACCTGGACCTCGCCGGCCGATCTGCGTCAGCAGATGGAGAAATATTGGCAAAGGGGGGATGTCCTGCGTGCCCGCCTCGACGGCGAACCGCTGTTTCCCCTGACCCTGCGGCTACGCAAGCCCGGTGCTCGGGATCTCACTGAGCGTTTTGCCGAGGTCGCGGACTGGGTGCGTGCGTTGCGTGATGGTACGAAAGAAAAAAGGGGCTTTGGCTATACGGTGCACTGGCGGCAACGCCGCCACCGCGTGCAGGGCGCCAACCACCTGCCGGACGCCATTACCGTGGACACGGAGGAGGACGCCCTGCGGTGGCTCGGCCGGCAGGATGACGCGGCGCGTTTTTCCTGGCTCGCCGACGGTACTCTGGCGACGTTCCCCACGTTGCGGAGCTGGTTGCGGCAGCGCCCCCTTCGGGCCCTGGCACACGAGCCGGTGTGGAACGACCTGCTCGCCGTACTGATCTGGTTCCAGGCGCATCCGAGACCCGGTGTCTATCTGCGCGAACTGGACATCCCCGGTATCCATACCAAGTTCATCGAAACCCATCGGGGTTTGCTCAGCGAACTGCTCGACGCCGTCCTGCCGGCCGCAGCGATCGACACTGGCGCTACCGGGGTGCGCGGTTTCAACCGCCGCTATGGGCTGCGCGACAAGCCAGTGCCGATTCGCTTCCGGTTATTGGATGAACGTCTGGCGATTCAGGGCCTCACCGACCTGACGGTGCCGGTGGAGCAACTCGCTCGGCTCGATCCGAGCGCCGACACGGTATTCATCACCGAGAACGAGATCAATGGCCTGGCATTTCCACCGTTCCCGAAGGCTCTGGTGATCTTTGGTTTGGGCTACCGTGTCGAAGTGCTGCGCCACCTTCCCTGGCTGGCCGATAAACGGCTCTATTATTGGGGCGACATCGACACCCATGGTTTCGCCATTCTGCACCGGTTCCGCCAGCTCTTTCCGCACGCGCACTCCCTGCTGATGGACCGCGCCACGCTTGAGGCCCACCGGCTGGTCTGGGGGCGGGAAGACGACGCCAAGCGTTTCAATGGAATGCTCAGTAATCTGACTAAGGCGGAAAGTACCGTGTACGAAACACTCCGCGAAAACCAGTTGGCGCCCGCTCTGCGGTTGGAACAGGAGCATATCGCTCAGAGTTGGTTGCTGGAGGCGTTGAATCGCCTTTAACGGCCAGGCCCGTTCGCCAACCTCTCCCGCAACAGCCCCTCCACCGCCGCCATAAAATGCCGCACCCGCGGCGACAGCAGCCGGCTGTGTGGGAACACGAACTGCACGGGCATTGGCGGCGGGTTGTAGTTGGTTAGCAGGGGCACGAGGGTGCCGCGTTCGAAGTCCTGTTGGGCCTGGTAGCTGAGCACGCGGCACAGGCCGAGGCCGTCGCGGGCGGCGGCGAGCTGGGTGTCGGCCAGGTGGCCGATGCGCAGGGCCAGGTCGAAGCCTTATGTACCGGTCAGGGTTCCTGGCTCTTGTCCTTGAGATTCTTTTCCAGGTTCTCGATTTCCTTCAGATCATCCGCATCCGCCGCCTTGGCTTCGGAAATGCGCCGCTGCTGGTCGAAAACCTCATAACGCTGCCGAGCGATCTTCTCCATATTCTCCCGGCTAACTGAGCCTGCGCCCTCGAGGACCTGCTGGTCATTGAAAGCCAGCATTCTGTCCACATTGTTACGCCAGAAGTCGAGAGTGAGTTCCTTTTGTTGTTTGACTCGGAGCTCGGCTTGCTCGAGGAAGATCACAACCAGGCGATTGAGGGTGTCGATCTCGTCGCCGCTGAGGTAATTCTTGGCGATGATGACGTCCTGCTTGCGTACTCGGGATCCGCTCCAGTTGGTCAGGGCCATGTTGGGCTGGTCAGGGTCGGCGCGTTTCAGGATCAGCTCCGCCGCGGTATGGCCGGTGGTGGCGTAAAGCAGCTTGTTCTGCACCTCGGCAAAGAACAGCATGGTTTCCTGCTCCCGAGCCTTGTAGTCGGTGCTGAGGGCAAAGAGGTCACGGACTTTTTGATAGAACCGCTTCTCCGAGGCCCGGATATCGCGGATACGTTCCAGCAGCTCGTCGAAATAGTCCCAACCGTCCGGGTTCTTCAGGCGCTCATCGTCTATTACGAAGCCCTTGAGCAGGAACTCTTTGAGGTGAGTACTCGCCCACTGCCGGAACTGGGTGCCCCGTGGCGAGCGCACGCGATAGCCGATGGCCAGGATCAGGTCCAGGTTGTAGTGGCTGATGCGCCGTTTGACCTGACGCGTGCCTTCGGACTGAACTGTCAAGGATTCCTTGACAGTTGCCTCGGGGTCTAACTCCTTGTCTTCAAAGATGTTTCTCGCGTGAAGAGATATATTCTGCTTAGTGGTTTGGAATAGATCTGCAATCTCGAGCTGGCTCAGCCAAATGCTATTGGCTTCCACACGAAGATGGAGCCGGGTTTGGCCGTCTTCCGAGGTGTAAAGGATCATCTCACTCATGGATTGGGCCTCTCTACCGGCCAGTCGCGTTGCTGTTTCCGTCTCATCCGTTTCGGAGTTCTTCCGCCATGTTATCGCCATGGCTGGCCGCTTTTAACTGCCTGCTGGTTCGTTATAGGGGACCAGAAAGCGAAAAGCCCCGGTGCACCCACCGAGGCTTTGACGCCGACCGGGCACTCCCAGTCCACTTGCAGAGAGCCTAGTCGGGAAGGGGTAAGCGGTCAATCAGAGTGGTGTGTCCGCCAACCTTTCCCTCAACGGCCCCTCCACCGCCTCCATAAAATGCCGCACCCGCGGCGACAGCAGCCGGCTGTGTGGGAACACGAACTGCACGGGCATTGGCGGCGGGTTGTAGTCGGTGAGCAGGGGCACGAGGGTGCCGCGTTCGAAGTCCTGTTGGGCCTGGTAGCTGAGCACGCGGCACAGGCCGAGGCCGTCGCGGGCGGCGGCGAGTTGGGTGTCGACCTGGTTCGCGCGAATCAGTGGGTCGATGCGTTGCGGCCAGGGTTTGCCGTCCACCTGGAAGTGCCAGGTGCTGCCGGCGGGGGCGAAGCAGACGGTGGGCCAGTCGGCGAGCTCCTGGGGGTGGTTTGGGCGGCCGCGTTGTTCGATGAGCTCGGGGCTGGCGCAGAGCACGTAGCCGGTGTGGCCGAGGGGGCGGGCGATGAGGGTGCTGTCGGCCAGGTGGCCGATGCGCAGGGCGAGGTCGAAGCCTTCTTCGAGCAGGTCGGTGACGCGGTCGAGCAGGGTGAGGTCGGCGCGCATTTGCGGGTGCTCTTTGAGCCAGTGATTGAGCAGGGGCGTGAGGTGCAGGTGGCCGAACATCACCGGGGCGGTGATGGCGAGGGTGCCGGCGGGTTCGGTGCGGCGGCTGTCCAGGCGGGCTTCGGCGCCGTGGATGTCGGCGAGGATCTGGCGGCAGTGTTGCAGGTAGTCGCGGCCTTCGTCGGTGAGGGCGAGGCGGCGGGTGCTGCGGTTGAGCAGGCGCACGCCCAGGTGGCGCTCCAGGCCGGCCAGGGTGCGGACGATGGCAGCGGGGGAGCGGTCCAGTTTGTTGCCGGCGGCGGAGAGGCTGCCCTGGTCGACGATGGCGACGAAGGTGCTCATGGCTTTGAGTTTGTCCATCGGGGCGCTCGGCTCCATCTTTGCGAAAACCTGAATAAAGCTAGCAGGTTGACGCCATTTATTGAATACGGCGCTGAGCGTTTACTGGCGGTCCATGTTTCACATTTCGCAGAGGGAGCCAGTGATGAAACAACCGCAGCCGATTCGTGAGTACGACCACGTGGGCATCCGCGTCAGCGACCGCCAGGAGGCGGTGGCGTTCTATGAGCAGCTCGGGTTCACCGAGGTGCGCCGCTTCGAGCAGTTCGAGGCCAACGAAATGGAAACGCCGGACGGCGTGCGCATCAATCTGATCTTCAACGGCACGCGCCTGCCCCATGGCCGCAACGTGCTGCTGGACGAGCCGGTGAAGCTGCCGGGCGTCACCCACCCGGCGTTCGTGGTGGACGACCTCTATGCCCTGAAGGACTGGCTGGACCAGGCGGGCATCGAGATCACCGAGGGCATTCACCGCCTTGGCCCGCGTCGCATCACCCTGTTTATCCGCGATCCGGACCGCAACGTGCTGGAGTTCAACCAGTTGCTGCCGGAATCCGAAGACGCCGCCAACCACTCTGCAGCCCAATAAGGAGCACGCCATGAAACTCTACGATATGGAACTGTCCGGTAATGCCTACAAAGTGCGTCTGTTTGCCGCCCTGGTGGGCCTGGATCTGGAACTGAAGCCGGTGGATTTGGCCGCCGGCGAACATAAACAATCGCCGTTTATTGACCTGAACCCCTGGGCGCAGGTGCCGGTGCTGGAAGACGGCGAGGTGCGGCTGCGCGATTCCCAGGCGATCCTGGTGTATCTGGCCCGCCGTTACGGCGGCCACCAGTGGTGGCCGGACAGCGCCGCCCACCAGGGTGAGGTGATGCAGTGGTTGTCCACCGCCGCCAACGAGATTCACGCCGGCCCGAATGTGGCGCGGCTGATCGACAAGTTCGGCTACCCGCTGGATAAGGAGGATGCCCTGGCAGTGAGCGTGCGGGTGCTGCCGTTGATCGAGAAACACCTGAGTGAGCATCAATGGCTCGCCATGGGCCGGCCGACCATTGCCGAGTGCGCGGTGTTTCCGTACATCGCCCTGGGCTGGGAAGGGGGCGTGACGCTGGCGCCATACCCCGCGATCCGCGCCTGGGTCGAGCGCATCAAGGCGTTGCCGGGGTACGTCGGCATGCCCGGCATCGGGTGACCGGGGGGAGCATCATCTCACCCAGTGTTCGAAAGCGGCGGCCTGAGGGTCGGTCTCCTGAGCGGCATACACCACAAGGCGCAGATGCCGGCCCTCGTCGACGATCAGGCTGGTGTGCTCGAAGTCCACTGTGCCCAGCCCGGCGATGTCGAGTGTCCTGAGGCCCTGGCAGGGCGCATCGACGTCGTGGCGGCGCCACCAGTTTCGGAAGTCGGGCGAGAACGCTTCCAGTTCGTTTACCAGGTGCCTGATGGCGGGGTCGTTATCTGCCCGGGCATGGTCGCGCCGGAAGCTGGAGAGCATACGTGGTGCCTGAGTCGGCCAGTCAGCGATTAGCCGTCGCATTGCGGGTGCGGCGAACAGCATCCACAAAAAATTACGATACGCCTCAGGCTGTTCCGCGAAACCGAAGACGCGATCCGCCGCGGCGTTCCAGGCCAGCACGTCCCAGCGCAGATTCAGCACGTAACTGGGACGCATCGATAGATCGTCCATCAGGCGTTTCACCAACGGTGGCACCTGGCACCAGGTCTTGCCCGGTTCAACGGGCGGGCGCTGATGGGTCAGTAAAAACAGATGGCGGCGCTCCGCTGCGTCCAGCTGCAACGCCTTGGCCAGGTTGTCCAGAAAGGTGGACGACACGCCGATATCCCGCCCTTGTTCCAGCCAGGTGTACCAAGTCAGGCCGACGCCCGCGAGCGCCGCGACTTCCTCGCGCCGCAGCCCCGGTGTGCGCCGGCGCGCGCCCACCGGAAGCCCCGCCGCTTCCGGCGAGATTCGTTCACGCCGGGTGCGTAGAAATTCGGCGAGTTCGTGCCGTGTCCGTGCAAGCGTGCGTTCAAGAGCCATGCTGTTGCCTTAAGTAATAGCATAAACGGTTAAATTGTAAGCCCTTAAGGGTAACAGCAGACTGCCCGTACTTTCCGCTCAACCGCCTCTTTTTGCCCAAAAGGAAACGTACGAATGGCACCTGCATCACGCGGCCTCACCTATCTCATCGCCACCGGCGCCTTTGCCCTGGGCATGGCGTCCTACGTTACCGCCGGTCTGATTCCGATGATCCAGACCGAGTTCGCGGTATCCGTCTCCGTGGCCGCGCAACTCGTCACGGCTTTTACCCTGGCCTATGGGCTGGGGTCGCCCCTGTGTGTGGCGCTATTGCCCGCCCACCGTCAGGGTGGCGGCCTGTTTGTCATGCTGGCCCTGTTCGTGGTCGCCAATGCGGCCAGTGCCATGGCGACGGACATCGTGACCTTGATGGCCTTGCGTGTTTTCGCCGGGGTGGCGGCGGGCACCTATCTGGCGATCGGACTGGTAGCGCTCTTCGGGTTGATGTGCCGATTGCCACCGCTGCCGGCCACGCCGACGGTGCCAGTGCACAAGAAGCTCGCGATCCTGGCTGATCGCCGCGTCATCGGCCTGCTTTCCATTTCCCTGCTGGCCGCCATCGCGAGTCTGGGCATGTACACCTTCATCGCGCCGTTGGTGACGGCTCATGGTGACCCGCCGGTGGCCGCCTTTTTATGGGTCTGGGGCCTCGGCGGCGTGCTCGGCAGCTTCCTCGTCGGCGCGCTGGTGGATCGCTTCCAGGGACACACCCTGATCTTCGCCATCCTGTTAATGCTGGGCGTCGCACTGATCGTCCTGCCGTTTCTCATCGCTATCAATCTTTGGTTCGCGCTTGCGCCCATCGCGCTTTGGGGCGCTGTGGGCTGGGCGCTTCAGGTCCCGCAGAACAACGAATTGATGAAGGCGAGAGGTAAGCATGGCGACGGCAACCTGGCGGTGGCGCTGAACGAATCAGCGCTTTACCTGGGCAGTGCCATTGGCGCCTCGATCGGCGGTCTGACGCTCGCCCTGAATGTGCCGGTCGGAACGCTCTCGGTCGGGGCCGGGTGCGTCGCCCTGCTGGGCATCGCGGTGCAACTCCTGTACTTGCGCCCAAGAGGGCGTTAAAGCTTGCCGCCGGCGTGGAGGCGGAAATGCCCTGGGCGTATTCCCAGGCCTGCACGATATAAACGGGGTTGCCGTCCGGGTCTTGCACGATGGTGGGATAGTCGCCGTCCACTTCCAGGCCCAGGGACAGGCCGGTCACCGCACAGGCCGGCAGCATGGTTCTCTAGGTCACGGTCAAGTCCAGTTCAACGGAAAGCGGGAAGGAATATCCGCAAGCCAGCCCGGGGCACGACGGTGACAGACCCGTGGCAGTTCTATGGCGACCCGGTGGCGGATCAGGGGGTGAGTTGTACCTGGGCTTCGAGGTGGAAGTGGGGGCTGGAGTCGGTGACACGGCGGGTCTTCAGCCGGCCCCCGAGTTCCTTGATGCGGGTTTGCATGTTGTTGAGGCCGCGGCCGGGGAGGCTGTCGCCGCGCTCGCCGGGTGGCAGGCGTATATCGTTGATGATGGATAAGTGGAGCACGCCTTTGCGTACCTTGGCGTGGAAGGCGAGGCGCGTGGGTGCGCCGTGCTTGAGGGCGTTGGTGACGGCTTCGTCGAGGATTCGGCGCAGGTTAATATAGTGGCGCGGGGTCAGCAGGGTGTCGTCGCCGGGTACCTGAGCGGACCAGTCCAGGTGGATGTCGCCGGGCGCGAGGCGCTCGTCCAGGTCGCTGCGCCAATCCTCTAACAGGTCCGCCAGGTTGTAGCGGCGCTTATCGTCCATGGCGTAAAGTGTTTCACGCAGGGCGACCAGGGCATTGCGCGCCAAAGCTTCGTGATGCGTATTCGGGGCGGTGTGTAACAGAGTCAGTAGGCGTGCCCCGACGTCATCGTGCAGATCCCGCACGATACGAAGGCGCTCTGCTTCAGCCCCGTCTTCCCGCGCTCTGACTGTTGACAGAGCTTGTTGACTCATGGCTCTTAATAACTGTGCGATGCGTAGATCTCCGGGCGTAAATAGGCGTCGTCCGTCATCAGCAAACTCGAGTAGTAAGCCGGGCTGGCCTTTCTCCAGAGGCGAGACGATGAGTTGCCCGCCGTCTTTGGAGACGCTCACCGGCTCATTGAAAATTTGGCGATCCGCTTGGCTAAGAGAAAGAGGTGAAAAGGTTTGCTTGAGAAGATCTGGCCAGGCGGAAAGAATGCGCGTACCGCTAGTGGCGGAAAAGAGGTTATCAACCAACTTTTTAAGGGCGAGGTTGAAGTTATGCTCTCGGCTTCTGCCCAGCCGTCGCATCAGTGCTTGACGCAACGGGAAGTAAATCCAGCCCGCTAGCGCGAGAGAAAGCGATAAAGCAACACCACCAGCCAGCCCCAGACCAAAGATCAAGCCCAGATCCAGCACCACGACAAGAACACCACCGAAAAACCATATCCAGGTTTTGAACCACCATTGCTCCAGGTCAAAAAGCCGGTAACGTGTCAGCCCGGCGGCCATGCCCAGATACAGAACCGGCAAAGGAATAAGACTGAAATACAAGGGAACAGTACGGTCGACGCCCAGAACCGGTGGCAGCATGATCAAAGAGATAAGTAGCATGCAGCCTACAAAAATAGAGAATGCGCACCATTTTAACGACGCTCTTTCCAGTGGGCGGTTACGGGTAAGCCGCCACTGTCTTGCCAATACCGTCAGGCTAAAGAAAAAGCCGAGCACAACGACGGAATAGACGCTGTATTCAGGGCCTGGCCCCAACTGGAGTTGATCCGCCAGCCATGCGAGGATTCCCGCGGCGAGCACGAAGCGATGCAGGGGAAACCGGCCCTTGCGAAGTGGGTACACACAAAAAAGAGCGGTCAGCGAGGCCCAAACCTGTAACACAGCCAGGTGGTTCACGGCCATCAGCCATGACAGCACATCACCGCTGATGGCGAGCTCTCGTCCTCCATAGGTTCCCAGTGTCAAGGTGACCAGGAACGCACTCACGCCGGATAAGCAAAACAGTCGTGTTTCCAGCCTGTGCGGGTTATACGCCCAGACACCTACGGCCACCAGTAAGGCGACCCATCCGTAGCCCGTCTTTATGAGTAGATAAGTGATCGCCTCTGAATAGACGCGGTTTTCCGCGTGCAGCGTAATAACTTGTTGATCTTGCGTGACAATCTGGAACTTGCCGCTCTTCAGCTCGTCCATTAGTCGATTCTGTTGCGCCAGAAAGGCGTTGTACCGCTCATAGGAGAGCAAATCGGGGTCTTCCTGGACGGCGTCGCCGTTGAGGGGAATAAGGCCGCCGTCGCTGGACCGGACCGCGATTACCTGAACACCAGGCGTCAGCCGTCCGGCGTTCGGCCCGTCTTCGGCCACATCGGCGACGGTTAGCCCATCCCGCTTCTCATCCGCTTGCCAAGCGACACCAAGCTGGGGAACGCTGATCAGGTAACCCGCGGATAGCATAGTGGCAAACAGTGCGAGCAATGTAATAATCAGCAGCCGTTGCTGGGGCGCCACCCTTGTCATTGTTATGATCATGCGGTTCTCTGTTATGGGTCACTATCCACCAGCCCCAATCTCACCGCCTGCAGCGCGGCCTCGGCCCGGCCGGAGACGTCCAGTTTGCGATAGATGCCCTTAACGTGGCCGGCCACGGTGTTGGCCGAGATGCCCAAAGCCAGGGCGATATCGGTGCGGGTATAGCCACGCGCCAGCAGGCACAGCACTTCTTTCTCCCGGGCGCTCAGTTCCGGGCCGTTGGGGTTGGAGGTGGGGAGCCGTCGGAAGTGGCGTAACACCCGTCGCGCAATACTAGGCGACAGCGGCGGCTCGCCGCGCACAATGCCCTCCAGCTGCGCCACTAAACGGGCACGGGGCTGGTCTTTCAGTAGATAGCCCTGGGCGCCGGCCTGGAGGGCGGCGAACAAGTGTTCGTCGTCATCGTAGATGGTGGCCATCACTACGTAGGTGTCCGGCGCGCGGGTCTGCAAGGTGTTGACAAGGGCGACACCGTTGCCGTCCGGCAGGCTGATGTCGACCACCGCCAAATTGAAACTGTGCTCCGCGACCTTTGTGTGCGCTTCGGCCAGTGTGCCCACGGCACTCACGGTGACGCTGGGAAACGCCTCGCGAAGCAGGCTGCTCAGCCAGACGCGACTTTCCGGATGATCCTCGACAACCAGCGCCGTATTCATGGCCTCCTTCCCCCTTGGCGTTTTTACCGGTCACTGTACCGAAATCCGGAGCGGACGGGAATTTCGCGCCCGCGCCGGTAAGTGCACCGGGCCGATCAGGTCTCGATGTTGATCTGAAAATCGTTGCTGCCCGGCGCTGGCCGGGAAGTATTCATGTAAGTCTCTTTATTGGTGATTTTCAGGAAATAGTCTTTTCCGGCTTCGAGGGACTGCTCGATTACCTGACTGCACGACTCTTTCCAGCTGTTGGCGATGCGGTAGCCGGACCTAAACGGCGACGATTCATCCGCCGGTGCGTCATAGAGATCCACGCGAACATGGGCGGTACCGCCACAGGAGTAACCGCCAACCGTGATGGTGTGCGTGCCGCTTCCGGCGGTAAACCGATAGTAGCTGGTATCGGTGGTGCCGATCAGCGTGCCCACATAGCCCCGAAACGGGAAGCTGTCGAGCTCGACGGCGCCGCTACGATTGGCGCGCCCTTGGCTGTTCGGCGACGCGGAAAGAGTGAAATAGGCGGGCGCGTCGGCGTTGTCGCGAGTGACCGTCGGATGAATGTAGTAACGTTCACCGGCATTCAGAGTGCTGGTGACGTCCTCCACGCCGCAGAAGTGACCGTCATAGGCGCTGCTGCCGTATTCGGAGGCGCTAGTGTCCTGTTCCCCGTAGAGCGTCCAGTAACAATTTTTGGTGTTGTGATCCTCGACGGAAGCATCGCCAAACAGCTCGATGGTATAACGGCCGGTGACCGGCGGAATAAAGACCGCGAACTCTTCGCTGTCGTCATTGGCGGTGCCGCTGAAGCCGTCACCGACACACACCACGCGCGGCTCCATGAGTTTGGCGGCCAGGCACGGACTTAGCAGCCAGGCCACGCCTTCGCCGCCGCCGTCGTTGGGCGGCTGGGTGCCGTATTGGCTCTGCAGCGCGACCGCGGCGTCGGCGAGCAGGTCGGGATTATTCTCGGCGGCCTGCTGGATACTCCGCCAATGCGCCAGCCCCTCGTCGTCAAAAGTACCGTCATTAGCAAAATCACTGACAAGAGCCTCGAATGCGGCTGTGTCCAGATCCGCGGTCAGAAAGGCTGCGGAGAAAAGCAGCAGGTTGGCGCCGTCTGATTCGTCGGTGTTGTTCGCGGCACGCAGCAAATCCAGATCTATGGGATTACCGTCGATACCCGTGAGGGCACGTACTTCACCACGCGCATGCTCACGAGCGGTATCAAAGTCGGCTTCCGGCATGATCGCCGCGGTGCGGTGCGCGACCATGTGCGTGTAAAGGTTAACGTTGGCGCCGGCTTCCCCGGGCAGGTTGACGACCGCGTGCAGGGTCATAGGCTGAGCGGAGAAGTTGCCGGTGGTTTCATCAAAGAATGTACCAGTAACGCTAATGGCCGACGGGCCGATCCAGTCCGTCTCAGGCAAAGTGAACTCGCCATTGCCGCCGACCTGAGTGGTTTTCTCTTCGCCGATTTCATCACCGGCTTCGTCGAGTTGTGTAACCACGACTTCACCGCCGGGCTGGAAGGGTCCTTTCTGAACACTGTTCGTCGTGCGGCTGTCGCTCCCTCCGGCGCTCGGATTGTTGCTGCTGTCATTGTTGCTGTCACCGCCACAGCCGCTCAACACAAAGCTCAGCGTCGCCATGGCCAGAAACCCCGGTAAGCCTCGTCGACTAACGTCCATTGCTGTCTCTCCTTTTTATATATCCAGTCGGCCAAGTCTAGAAGATGGCAACGGCCGTCACATGACCCCTATCGGACCCCCCCAAACGGGGGGGGGTGTAACGGAACGACTCGTTTGGGTGGTAGGCGTTTTTACTTCGGTGCCCTAGCCTTTCTGCGTTATTGCGATGTTCAAGGAGAAAAACTATGAAAGGCGTTGTTGGATTCGGTCCGGCGTTACTGCTGACCTTGACGATCGGCGCCACCGGTTGTGGTGGCGGAGGTGGCAGCGATGGTGGCGGCGACCCAGGCGGAGGCTCGGGCCCCGGTGATCAAAGTGGTGATAGCCTCCCCGTTCTGGAGGGTTTGTCAGGCGTCGCGACCAATAATAACTGGCTTTTCTATACCTCTAACGCCGATGGGAACAGCGGGTTGTTCGGATTCAATCCGATGATGCCCGACAACGGCGTCGAGTTGATTGATGAAGATGCGTTTCTGAGTGCTTCGCCCTACGTCTTCAGCACTATCGCCGGCGCTGATTTGTCGGGCGCGCAGATGAGTAACTACCGGGCGCACTATCTCTTCTATCGTTCCAAGGAAGATAGGATTCTGGCCGGCTCGGGGCAGGTTATTCCGGCGCCTGACGGCTTTCAGCGAGTCAGTACGTCGCAAAGTGCGGTGCCTGATTCACCGTCACAGGTCTCGTCCGAAGCCGACACCACCAACCTGCTAAGCATACGGTACTTTTTCCAATACAACTTAAGCCAGCCACTTGATACCGCCGTTGCCTATTGGACCGACGATCATTGGCGCCAGGTGAGAGTGGGCGATGACACCAGCCAGGCCCCCCTGGAATTCGATCCGGATCATCAGGTCATGGTTCCGCTCGGTGATGGCACCCCTAACGGTTGGCTGGTGATTGATGAAGGTAACGGCAATCAGTTGATCAAGGTCGATATGACACTAGGCTCGCAAGGGCCGGTGCTGGATGCCGGCGGTGCTCCGGTGCGCGGGCTGGCCTTTGCGCAGACGTTCGCCGATCTCGGACTGGAGGAAAGACTTGTAGTTCTCACTTTCGAGGACCCTGACACATCGGATGATCAGGTGCCCGGTTCGGAGCTATGGCTCTATTCTCAGGGTGATCCGGGCACTATAGAACCCCTGTTGAATAGCGCGGGCGAGAAGCTCACTTTCAAGGCGAATCTATTCGGCCAGGGCGCGGCGCTGCCTTCCGCGGAAAAACTGGTGGTACGCGATGGCACTCTTTATTTTGCGTTCCATGAGCAGGGCCTCATGGATGCAATCTTCGCTGCAAATCCCATGTTGTATCGCGTCGATGAGAACGGCTGGTCGTTGGAAATCGATTATTCCGCAGCGGCGGACGCCAGTCCGCTTCCCATTCTCGCCAGCCCATTCCTGATCGATGCGGGTGACCGCTTGATCTGGCTGATCGGCGATGAACTGACCAGCATCGACCTCTCCAGTATGTCGGAAGCGGTTCTTTACGAAGGCAGTATTTCCACACCGGTGCCGGTTAGCCAGGGCGGCTGGCTGTTCTATAACGATGACCGGGACGTGGACACGGCGGTGGCGGCGAGAACGGACGGTTCGCGCGCGATTCGCCTGCAAAATGCCCGCTGGATCGGGGCGTCCAGCCGGGGCGAGGGGTCCGCGCTCTCGCGCCGGACGAAATCCGAAATCGGCGAAGTGTTTCTGGTCCGTGACGATGGCACCGTGGCGGCTGTCAGCGCCGCCCAGCCCGACGCGGGGATGGTCACCCTGGGGCAGTTGGACCCGGTACCGGAAAGCGTAACGATGTTCGGCGCCCGGCCCGGACCTCATCAGCTAATGCAGGTTCAGTACGAAGGGGAGGACGACCGTTACGAAGTCATCTATGTGAATACGCTTGAGGCGGATTCACTCACACATTTGATGCCTGAGCCGGTGGATGCGGTCAACGCTGGCGCTTTGACTCGGCCGGTATACGGCCATTAACCGAAATATTGAGCCATTCGGGTCCGGTCTTGCCTATGCCAGGCATGGAGCAAGCCCCGGCCCCATTGTGCGCTACTACGCGAAAGGAGAGAGGTTATGAATATGCGCGGCGCAAGATTTTTTCTGGCCATTCTGGTGGTAATGGCCATCGGCATGACAGGTTGTGGTGGCGGGGGGAGCAGCAGTGGCAATGACGGGAATGCCGCCGTGCTCCCGGTAGCGCCCGCTGCTGTTTTCTCCGCCAGCAATGGTGTCGATGGCAACGAACTGTGGGGAAGCGACGGTACCGAAGCCGGTACTTACATGATCAAGGATATTAACCCGGGCGGAGACTCCGAGCCAAGAGCGTTTGTCATGTTAGCCGGACAAGTTTTCTTCGCAGCCAACAATGGCACCGGAGAGGAAGTCTGGATGAGCAATGGAAAGCCCGCGGGAACAAAGATACTCAAGGACGTCAACATGTCCGGTTCCTCCCAACCCTCGGACCTGATGGTGTCACAGGGGAAGCTTTACTTCCGTGCCGATGATGGGATCCATGGCTATGAGCCGTGGGTATCCAGTGGGGCGCCCTTAAATACCCGTCTGTTAAAAGATATCAATCCGGACGGCGGTTACTCCAATGGTCGGCCCAGGGGGATGGCAGGCGGCAAGGTGATTCTCGCTGCTTCCGATGGTGCCCATGGCTATGAGTTGTACGTGACGGATGGTGAAACCAGTGGCACAGCATTGCTTAAGGACATAAATCCTGGCCCGGAAGGCGCCTATCTCCAGAGTTTTGGGCAGATGGGGGGTGAGCTTTACTTCGGCGCCAAGGATGGCGGGCACGGCAATGAAATCTGGAAGACCGCTGGCACGGAAAACAGCACGGTCATGGTCAGTGATATCGTTGCCGGCAGTGAAGGCTCCTTCCCCAACGGAGGACGCGAATTCCAGGCCGTCGGCAATGTGTTGTATTTCACCGCCGATGATGGGGTCCATGGTGTTGGTTTGTGGAAGACCGATGGCACTGATGCGGGTACCACCCTGGTCCATGACATTAACGATAGCGGTGATGATGAAATCGCTTCGCTGACCGAGCTGGACGGAAAACTGTACTTCCGGGCGGACGACGGTATCAATGGAAGCGAGCTTTGGGTAACGGATGGCACTAGCGCGAACACGCGGATGGTCAAGGATATCAATGACAATGGCGACGCTCCATCCTATCCCGGTTCAATCGGTATCGCCGTTTACGAGGGGGCGTTGTATTTCTCCGCCCATGATGGCGAACAGAGAGAGCTCTGGAAAAGTGACGGCACCGCCGAGGGTACGGTTATGGTCAAGGACATCGACGGTGCTCCCTCTACCGGGTCCACCTATTTCTATGGTTGGTGGGTTATCGAGGCTGGGGTGCTGTTTGCCGCCGACGACGGCATTCACGGTTGTGAACTGTGGATTACGGACGGCACCGAGTCGGGTACGCGGCTTGTCAAGGACATGAACCCGGGACTGCACGACGGGTTTGATGAGTACTGTTCCATGAGTTGATCGGAACATGGGGCAAGCGCGATCAGCCGCCCAGGTACGCGGCCTTCACACTCTCGTCGTTGAGTAGCTCTTTGCCGCTGCCCGTGGCGACGATGTCGCCGGTTTCCAGCACGTAGCCACGGTCGGCGATGGCCAACGCTTCGGCGGCGTTCTGCTCCACCACGAAGATGGTGATGCCTTCCTCTTTCAACTCTTTGATGATGCCGAAGATCTCGTCGATAATCAGCGGCGCCAGACCCATGCTGGGCTCGTCCAGCAGCAGTAGTTTGGGTTTGGCCATCAGCGCGCGGCCAATGGCGAGCATTTGTTGCTGGCCGCCGGAGAGGTTGCCGGCATGCAGGCGGCGCTTTTCCCTGAGGACCGGGAAACGCTGGTACATCGCGTCCAGGTCGTCGGGGACGGTCTTGTCGCGGCGCCGGCTGAAGGCGCCGAGGGTCAGGTTGTCTTCCACCGAGAGGCCGGCGAACACCTGGCGGCCTTCGGGCACCTGGACGATGCCGCAGTGGACGCGGTCGGCGGCCTTGCAGCGGGCGAGATTCCGGCCGCCGAAGGTGACGGTGCCGGCGCTCAGCGGCTGTAGGCCGGAGATCACCCGCAGCAGGGTGGACTTGCCGGCGCCGTTGGCGCCCACCAGGGCGACGGTTTCGCCCCGGGCGATGGTCACATCGAGACCGTGCAGGGCTTCGATGCGGCCGTAGCCGGTGCGGATGCCGCTCAGGTCGAGCAGGGCCTCGCTCATGCTGTGGCCTCCTCTTCGGGCTTGCGGCTGCCCAGGTAAGCGTCGATAACGTCCGGGTTGGCGCGGATCTGATCCGGGCTGCCGTCGGCCAGTTGCCGGCCGTAGCAGAGCACCAGGACCTGGTCGGAAATGCTCATCACCAGTTTCATGTCGTGCTCCACCAGCACCACGGTGATGCCTTTGTCGGCGATCTTGCGGATTACTTCTCGCAGGGCGTCGGTTTCGGTGCGGTTGAGGCCGGCGGCGGGTTCGTCCAGCAGCAGGATGTCCGGCTCGGACGCCAGCGCGCGGGCGATCTCCAGGCGCTTGAGCGCGCCATAGGGCATCGCCGAGGCGTGGTGGTTCAGGTACTGGCCGCAGCCGACGAATGCCATCAGCTCGGCGCACTGCTGCCGGCAGTCACGGTCGGCCCGGCGCAGGGCCGGCAGTTTCAGCAGCGAGGCCAGGGTGCCCTGGCCCAGGTGCCGATGGCGGCCCAGCATGACGTTTTCCAACGCGTTCATGTTCATGCAGATCTGCAGGTTCTGAAAGGTGCGGCACATGCCCAGCGGCGCCAGCTCGTGGGGCTTGTGGTCGGCCAGGCTGCGCCCGTTCAGGTGCACGCTACCGGCGCTGGGCTGGTAGAGGCCAGTGATCAGATTGAACAGGGTGGTCTTGCCGGCGCCGTTGGGGCCGATGATGGAATGGATGCGGCCTTTTTCCACCTCGAAGCTCAGGTCTTCCACGGCGTGCACGCCGCCGAATTCCTTGCTGAGATTTTTAACCGATAGCAATGTGCTCATGCGGCCTCCTTCTGGAAGCGCCGCGCGATGGTGGGCACCAGCCCGCGCGGCATGAAAATCATCACCGCCATCAGGATGGCGCCGAACAACACCATCTCCAGCTCTTGAAAGCCGGTCAGGAACTGCGGGATCAACATCAGAATGGCGGCGCCCAGAATCACCCCGTAGGTCGACGCCATGCCCCCCAGCACCACGATGGTGATCAACTCGATGGAGTGGCCGAAGGAGGCGGCGTCCGGCGTGATAAAGCCGCTGTAGTGGGCGTATAGGCTGCCCGCCACGCTGGCGTACACCGCCGAGATCACGAACACGCGCAGCTTGTATTTGGCGGTGTCGACGCCGGCCACCTGGGCGGCGATTTCGGAGCCGTGCAAGGCGCGCAGCGCACGGCCCAGCGGCGAGTCGATCAGATTCAGAGCCAGCCACACCGCCAGGAACAGACCACCGGCGGCGATCAAATACCAGAGCTGGGTGCCGGTGATGGCCACACCGAACCACTCATAGCTGCCGAACACGCTCAGCTCGTGGCCGAACACGGATAGCGGCGCTACCGCCAGGCCGTCCGGCCCGCCGGTGATCTGATCTTCGTTGTTAATCACTATGGCGGCGATCACCCCCAGGCCCAGCGTGGCCATGGACAGATAATGCCCCTTAAGATGCAGAATCGGGCGGCCCACCAGCCACGCCATCGCGCCCACGCCGACGGCGGCCAGCAGCATCGCTGGCAGCGGCGCCAGTTGGTAATTCTGAGTGAGCAGCGCGCTCGCATAGGCGCCGCCGGCATAGAAGGCGGCGTGGCCCAGGCTCACCTGGCCGGCGTAGCCCACCAGCAGGTTCAGCCCCACCGCCACCATGGCGGTCAGGCAGATCTTGATCATCAGGTCGTAATGAAAAGCGTTGGCGGCCAGTAGCGGTGCCAACGCGAGCACCACGAACAGGCCGATCAGGCCTGGTGCTTTGCTTTGGGTATCGAATGTTCGAGCGTTGACGGTCGCCATTACACGCGCTCCACGGCCCGGCTGCCCAGCAAGCCATTGGGCAGGAAGAACAGAATCGCCAGGATCAGAACGAAGGGCACCGCGTCCTTGTAGTCCGACGAGATGTAGCCGGCGGTGTAGGCTTCCGCGAGACCCAGCAACAAGCCGCCGAGAATGGCGCCGGTGCTGCTGCCCAGGCCGCCGATGGCGGCGGCGATAAACCCTTTCAGGCCGAGCATGATGCCGATGTCGTAGGCGGTGAAGGTGATCGGCGCGACGATCACGCCGGCTACCGCGCCCAACAGCGCGGCGATGCCGAACGCCAGCGTCAGAATGGCGCCGGTCTTGATGCCCACCAGGCTGGCTGCGTCCTTGTTCATGGAGGTGGCGAGCAAGGCCTTGCCGAGCGCGGTGCGCGTGAAGAACAACCCCAGGGCGGTGACCAGCAGCGCGGCAATGCCGAGAATCCACAAACTTTGCGTGAGCAGCACCGCACCACCCACCGACAACGATTCGGTGTCACTGAAAGCGGGCAGGACATGGTAATCCTTGCCCCAGAAAATCTGCGCCAGGCCGCGCAGGAAAATCGACGCGCCGATGGTGATGATGATCAGCGTCACCACGTCGGCGTTCTTGGCCGGGGCGATCGCCAGCTTGTGCAGCAGCACCCCGGCGATGCCGGCCATCACGATGGCGCCCGGAATCGCCAAGTAGATGGGCGCGCCCGCGTCCATCAGCACCACGGTGCCCATGCCGCCGATCATCAGAAACTCGCCCTGGGCGAAATTGATCACGTGGCTGGCGTTGTAGATCAGGGTGAAGCCCAGCGCCACCAAGGCGTAGATGGCGCCCAGGGTGATCCCCGAGAAACTGAACTGGAAAAACTCGCTGAACATGATTGCGCCCGGAGTAGTCGGTGAGAGATGGCCGAAAAGGGAAGGGGCACGGCGTCGACCGTGCCCCCGGAGCGCATTACTGCGTCAGCGTCCAGTCGCCGTTTTTCACTTCCAGGATTCGGAAGGACTCGGCGTCCAGACCCATGTGGTCGTCGGCGCTCAGGTGATAGGTGCCGGTGACGCCCACATAGCCATCGATGCTCTCCAACGCGTCGCGCACTTTCGCCTTATCGGTGCTGCCGGCCTTCTTGATCGCGCGGACCGCCAATTGCAGGCCGTCGTAGGCGTAAGCGCCGAAAGTGGAGACCGGTTCGTTGTAGTGGCTTTCGTAGTCGTTCTTGTAGCGGTTCAGAACCTCGTACTGCGGGTCGGATTTCGGCAACTTGTCTGCCACCAGCAGCGCGGAGCCAGGCAGGCGCAGGCCGTTGGCGGCATCGCCGGCCAGTTCCAGGAAGCTGTCGGAGGCCACGCCGTGAGACTGGTAGAAAGGCAAGTCGATACCCAACTGGTCATAGTTGCGGGTGACGATGGCCGGGCCCTGGCCGAAATCGAAGTTAAGAATCGCCTGGATGCCCTCGGTGCCACGGATGCGGGTCAACTGAGCGGTCATGTCGGTGTCTTTCGGGTTGTAGGTTTCGTCAGCGACGATCTCCACGCCCATGTCGCCGGCGATCTCTTTGGTGACGTTGCGGCCGGAGGCGCCGAAGCCGCCGGTGCCGGAGATCAGGCCGATCTTGGTGAGGCCGCGTTCTTTCATGTCCATCAGTATGCGACGGGCCGCCTGACGGTCGGACTGAGGCGTCTTGAACACCCACTTCTTCACCGGCGTGGTGATGGTTTCGGCGCCGGCCAGGGAAATGAACGGTACGCCGGCCTGCTGGATCAGGGGCACCGCCGCCATGGTGGCGCCCGTGGTGGAGCCGCCGACGATGATGTCCACCCGGTCCTGGCGCAGCAGGCGGTTGGCGAAGGTGCGCGCCTTGGCGGCGTCGCCTCCGTCGTCGTAGTGCACCAGCTCAACCTGCTTGCCGAGCAGGCCGCCGTCTTCGTTCAGTTTGTCGATGTAGAGTTCCAGGGTTTTCAGTTCCGGATCGCCCAGGAACGAGGCCGGTCCGGTAACAGAAAGAAAGGAGCCAATACGAATGGTATCCGCGGCCAGCGCGGGGGCGGCCATCAGGCCGAGGCTCAGCGCGGTGACCGCGCCGGCGGCCAGCTGTTTCAGCATTGTTTTCATTATCACACCTTTACACGTATGCCCGGAGGCGAATTTGTTGTTTTCAAGCGGCCATCAGGTCCCACGCGGGCCGCGCTATACGTACAGGTATAAAGCGATACGCCATGCAAGTCAATAACGTGTTTAATGTGTCATAAAAGCGGGCTCAACTCTCCAAGTGCCCGTCTTTGCTTGGATTTCGTGAGTGCTCTGTGTCATATAGAACGACCGTTTGGTAGTATGTCGAATCATCTCAAGGGGTAAGGGAACACCGTGGATTTGCAGTCTGACCACCTGGAACTGTTGATTAAACGCTTTCAGCAGCAGCGCCCGCTGCGCACCGGATCACTGATCATCACCCTGTTCGGCGACGCCATCGTGCCGCGTGGCGGGACCGTCTGGCTGGGCAGCCTGATCGAGCTGTTGGCGCCCATGGGCGTGAGTCAGCGCCTGGTGCGCACCTCGGTGTTCCGGCTTACCCGCGAAGGCTGGCTGATGGCGGAAAAAGTGGGGCGGCGCAGCTACTACGGCCTCACCGGCGCCGGCCGACGCCGCTTCGAGAAAGCCTTCAAGCGGGTTTACTCCGGCGTGCAGCCGGCTTGGGACGGCGCCTGGACCCTGGTGGTGCTGAATCAGTTGAACGCCGACCTGCGTCGTGACGCCCGCCAGGAGCTGGAGTGGATGGGGTTCGGCGCCTTTGCGCCCACGGTGCTGGCGCACCCCGGCGTCGACCGCGCTGAGCTGAACGCTTCGCTGCAAGAGCTGGGTGCCCTGGACGATGCCATCATCTTTCAGACCGACACCCACGAAAGCTTCGCCGCCCGGCCGTTGCGCCTGCAGGTGCGCGAAGCCTGGAATCTGGACCAGCTCGCCGACGGTTACCGGGACTTTCTGGATCAGTTCCGGCCGCTCTGGAACCAGATGAAAAAGCAGAAAAGCCTGCCGCCCCGGGAGTGCTTTCTGGCGCGGGCTCTGCTGATTCACGAGTACCGCAAGCTGCTTCTGCGTGATCC
>DASUNW010000075.1:0-17103 GCA_036276955.1 Alcanivorax sp.
TATGTGTTCCTGCGCGGCCTGCGGGGGCCGGCGTCGGGCACCGTGTTTGATCGGCCGGCGACAGGCCTGATCGAAGCGCTGGATGCCCTGTTCGGAGACGACCATGCAAACTGATCTGTTCTCCGCCCTCGATTGGCAGGACGCGCTGGAGCGGCTGCGCGACCACGGCCTGCTCCGCGATCTGGACGTGGCCATTGCCCGCTTCCTGCAACAGCAATGCCCCCAGGCCCGCGAGGAAGTGCTGCTGCTCGCCGCCTTCACCAGCAACCAGCAGGCCAGCGGCCACCTGTGTCTGGATCTGAACAACCGCGAGCTGGCCACCCAGCTTTGGGGCATCAACCCACCGCCGGAACTCGTCGCCTTGCTACCCGGCAGCACGGACGACTGGCTGCGCCAGTTACAACAGAGTTCGCTGGTCAGTGAGGAGGGCCGCGCCCCTCTGGTGCTGGACGGCGGCCGCCTGTACCTGCGACGCAACTGGTCCCGGGAAGTGGCGGTGGCCGACGCCATCGGCGAACGGCTGGCGGGCCGTGACGAGGTGCCCCTCGACGCGCTGCGCGAGGCGCTGGGCACACTGTTTCCAGACGCCGGCGAACAACACACCGACTGGCAGCAAGTCGCCTGCGCGCTGGCCCTGCGCAGCGGCATCGGCGTCATCACCGGCGGCCCGGGCACCGGCAAAACCACCACCGTGGTGCGCCTGCTGGGCGTGCTGCAAAGCCTGGCCATGGCCGGCGGCCAGCGCCTGCGCATCCGGCTGGCGGCGCCCACCGGCAAAGCCGCCGCGCGCCTTACCGAATCAATCGGCGAGCAACTGCGGACACTGGCGGTGGACGCGTCAGTGCGCGACGCCATTCCCACCGAGGTGACCACCCTGCACCGGCTGCTCGGCACCCGCCCGGACAGCCGCCACTTTCGCCACCACCGTGACAACCCGCTGCACGCGGATCTGGTGGTGGTGGACGAAGCCAGCATGATCGACATGGACATGATGGCCAGCCTGCTGGATGCCCTGGACCCACGCACCCGGCTGATCCTGCTCGGCGACAAGGACCAACTGGCCAGTGTGGAGGCCGGCGCCGTAATGGGCGATTTATGCCGCGACGCCGACCAGGGTCTCTACAACCGCGACACCGTGGACTATCTGCGCCGCGCCTGCGGCGCGGACGTGGGCGCCTGGGCCGGCGACGGTTCCGCCCTCGCCCAGCAAACCGCCATGCTGCGCACCAACTGGCGCTTCAAGGACACCCCAGGCATCGGTGAGCTGGCCCTGGCGGTGAACGGCGGCGACCCGGCGGCGGTGGCCGCCGTGTTCAAGCTGCAACGGCCCGGCCTGCGCAGCCGCGCCCTGGGCGGCGACAACGAGGCGCTCACCGACCTGCTGTTGGACGGCGACGACCAACAGCCCGGCCTGCGCGCGCTGTTCGCTGACGTGAGCGTGCCGCCCGACGACGGCCAGGCCGACGCCTGGGCCGCGCAACGGCTGCGCCAACTGACCGGCCAGCAACTGCTCAGCGGGCTTCGCAACGGCCCCTTCGGCGTCGATCATTTGAACCGCTCGATCACCGATCGCCTGCGCCGCGAGGGCCTCGCCGGTGAACACGACTGGTACCCCGGACGGCCGGTGATGATGACCCGCAACGACTACCAACTGGGCTTGATGAACGGCGACGTGGGTTTGACCCTGCCCCACCCCGACGGCCTGCGGGTGGCGTTCCAATTGCCCGACGGACGCATCAAGTGGGTGCTGCCGAGCCGCCTGGACGGCGCCGACACGGTGTACGCGATGACCGTGCACAAGGCCCAGGGGTCCGAGTTCGGCCATACCTTGCTGGTGCTGCCGGACCACCCCCATCCGTTGCTCACCCGGGAGCTGATCTACACCGCCGTGACGCGCGCCAAGCAGGCTTTTACGCTGATCGAATACGGGCCGCCGACCGTGCTCGCCGACGCGGTGCGCCGGCGCACCTGGCGCGCCTCCGGCCTGTGGCAGAAGCTGAACCGGTAACATCGCAAAAAAAGGGGCGGCAAACGCCGCCCCATGGGATCGCTGAGCAAGGCAGCGTGAATCAATCCTTGAATTGCGCTTCCTTCTCTTCACTTTCCACCACGATATTCGCGCGGCGGTTCTGTTGGCGGCCTTCAGCGGTGTCATTGGGCGCCACCGGGCGGCGCTCGCCGTAGCCCTGGGTCTCGATCATGTCGCTGTCGATCTGATACTCGTCGACCAGCTGTTCGCGAACCGAATTGGCGCGCCGCTCGGACAGGCCCTGGTTGTACGCTTCGGTGCCGATGCTGTCGGTATGGCCTTCTACACGAATGCGGCTGGCGTCGCCGTCACGCGCTTTCTCGGCGGCGCTTCGTACTTCGTTGCTGAATTGATCACGGATGTCGGACTGGTCGAACTCGAAGTAAATGGTCTTAACGGTTTCTTCCCGGCGAACGTCGTAGACCTGACAGCCACGCTCGTCGACCACCGCGTTCGGGGCCGTGCCCGGGCAGGCATCACGCGCATCGATCACGCCGTCACCGTCACTGTCCTTGCTGACCACTTCAGCCGGCTCGCTCACCGCGGTGCGCGGCTCGCTATCGGATTCGCGGCCACTGACCGCGAACATCAGGTTGACCCCGGCATAGACCTGGCCTTCCCAGTATTCCCGGTCGCTGCTGTAGGCGTGCCGCGTGCCGAGATCAAGCAGAACGTTTTTGAAGAGGGCGCGCTGAATACCCATTTCCACGCCGCTCATGGTTTCTTCGTTGTCGTTGATTTCCTGGGTGCCCACGTTCAAGCCCATGTAGGGCTCGAAACCGAGCAGACTGGTTTCATCAAAATGGTGGCGCAAGCTGGCGTAGTAATTAACGACGTCGGACTCGCGATCCGTGTATTTGTGTTCGACGTCACCGTTCTCTTCGTACCAGGCCTGTACCGACCAGCGCGGGCTGAAGCGCCAGCCGATCTGACCGCCGAAGAACGTGGAATCGTCGAAACCGTCCACGTCCCCGGTCACTTCGTTATCGTAGAAGAGGTATTGGCTAACGTGGCCACCGATGTACCCGTAGGTGTCCGGTACGTTTTCGTCGGCGAAGGCGGGAGAAAACAGAAGCGGTGAGGCCAGCACCGCAGTCATCATGGACTTTTTCATGGCAAGCTCCTTTGCGAATCAGTGCAAAACACCTACGATTCTGAGCCGCAAAGGACCTCTTTGGGATAGGCAAACGTAAACAGTTTCTAAAATCAGTGCTTATTTTACCCGCTTATAACAATGCGGTTTCCCCCTGTTACAAAGCGTTCAAGGTGTTTTACTATTTGATGACCCATTGCCCGGTGGGGGTTTTCACATATTCACCGGAAGGGGTTTTCTCAATCGCCTTCTGGCCGGCCAGATTGGCGACCTGCTCCAGGCTGATGCCGTTTTCCCGGGCGATGCGCTGATACGCCTGACGGCGCTTTTCGTTAATCTCCGAGGCCAGCTCCACCGCTTCCGGGGTCGCCTTGACCACGCCCAGATAGCCGTTAGGCTGCTCGCCCACAAGACCCTGGCTTTTGGCGCTGTCCAGGCCCAAAGCGAACGCCGCGCCGGCGAACAACACGGTAACCGCGAACAGCAGGTGTCGAATGAATTTCATGTTGGTCTCCTGATCCTTACCTAAAACAGTTCACTGTCTTCACTGAACAAATCGTCGATGTCTTTCTCGACCTTAAGACGGATCTCGTGATCGATCTTAACGTTGAGGTTAATCGTGATCGGCTCCTTGGGGGCTTCCAACGCCACCCGCGGCGTGCAGGCGACGGCCAGGGGCATCAGCAGCGCCAGGGCCAGCACGCTTTTGCTCCGCTGTCCGCTCGTCCGGTCTGTCATGGTCTGGTCTCCGTCATCACTCTGTCGGTGATTCGTTCACCGATGCGTAAACTGCGTAATAGCTCTAGCACATTTTCCTTGTGGGTGTAATTAAAGACCACCGGCAACCCATTTCGTTGCGGATTGCGGCCGCGAATATGCACGGCGGCGTCCAGCCAGCCGTCGGCGGCCATGTCCACTTCCGCACTCAAATGCTCCACACGCAGGGGGTTGAGCGCCTCCAGAGCGATCGACACCGCCCGGTTGGACTCCGCCATGGCCTGGGTGCCGGCGGCCGGCAGCAGCGCCAGGGAAAGCGGCGTTTCATTGGCCAGCCGGCCATTGCGCACCGCCACGCTGTCGCGCCCCAGGCGCAGCGGAATATAGCCGCCCACTTCACCGGTGAGGCTGACCACCGCCTTGCCTTGCAACGCCGCCAGTTGACTCAATTCTATACCGGTGAGCACCACCGGCTGCCAGACCGGGGACGGCCACACCAGACGCGGCGCGCGTATTTCACCGCCCAACACCTGAGCGCTGATGTCCTGAAAACGCCATTGATCCAGATCGGTGTCCACGCCCATGCGCACCTCGGTGACCGGCACCCCCACGTCGAGAGTGGCCAGCGTCAGCGGTGCAAGGCTGTGGATACGCGGCGCCTGACCCTGGCGCCAAGCCAACGCCAACTCGCCGTCCAGCCCACGGGCCTCAATGCTGCCCCAATTCAGAGCCAGGCCGTCACCGTGGAGGGTCCCCTTGATCTCAAAGGCATCCCGCCAATGCCAGCGGCCGTCCAACACCAGCTCACCGGCACGGGTAGTCACCGGCAGACCCCGGCTCATCGCCGGCACCAGCGGCGATTGGCCCCGCAGCGTACCGCTCAGCCCGGCGCTACCCTGGCGGCCACTCATCGACAACCGGGTACCCCACTGCGCCACGGACAGATCCGCGCTGAAGGCGGCGCCGTCCAAGCGGGCGGTGCCGGTCACCGGTGGCAGGGTCCAGCGCTCCGCCACCAGACCTTCCGCTCGTATCGCCAGCGCACCGGTGGGCCCGCCATCGCCGATCACCAGAGGCTCGCTGACCCGTAGCGTCACCGGTTTAACCAGGCGCGTGCCGCTCACGGTACCGCCCACCGACAAACGGCTGCCGGCCAGCAGGCTCAGGTTTTCCCGCCACCGCCAACGCCCTTTAGCGGTGACCGGGCCGCCCTGGCCGAGCGCCGGCACCAGGCTGTAGAAGTGTTCGCCGCTGGCCTCGATGCGGCCCGCCCAGACGCCGTCCCCAAGCGCGCCGGTCAGCACCCCGCGAAACGGCACACTCCGGTAACGGCCTTCCACGCTGGCCTGGAACGGCCACCGCGGGGGCCGCAGGCCGTCCACCGGCAACCGCGCCGTGACGTCCAGGTCGGAGGATTCCAGGCGCACCCGGGCCGGCCCGCCATGCACCCCGGTGGGGCCGGCGTCGCCGCGCCAGCCGCCGCTGACCCGATAGCCCTGCCAGCGGCCCTCCAGGGTCACGGCGCCGCGCCATTGCAGATCGTTGGGTCGCCAGGCCAGGGCGCTCTCCGTGGTGCTCAAGGAAAGATCCTGCCAGGCCAGCGACAGCGGCACGCTGGCCTGGCCCCGCATTGCCAGCGGCGCGCTCACCGCTTCGCGCAGGCGCACCGTCAGGCCTTCGGCGAGTCCGCCGACCTCGAACGGCGACACGACCACCTGGCCGTCCCGCCAACGGAATTCAATATCGCCGCTCAGGCCTTCACTGAGCGACAGGCTGCCCTGCCCTTGGCCCAGCCGCGCGGCATCACTGCTCAGTGACAGGACCGCACGACCCTGTGGGCCGCTGGCCACCAGACGACCGTCCGCCCGGGTCAGCGCCGCGCCTTCGCCGCGTGCCTGCAAATCTTGCCCCGGGCTTACCACCCAGCCCGCGCCCACGGCCAGGGGCTCGTCCAGGCCCGCGCGCAGCCGCCAATCGTCACCTTGCCATTGGCCGCGCACCGTCACATTGCCGCGCGGCCCCCGGGTTTCCAGGCCCAGGTCCCGGCCCAGCAGCACCAGTTCGCCGGCGAAATACTCGCTATCGGTCCAGTCACCGGGCAGCCACAGGCCGTCGCCCTGGACCCGCACCACACCGGCGAGACGCTGATCCAAATGCCCCCCTTGCACGGTGCCGGACAGCCGCCAGCGGCCGCTGCCGCGCCGATACTCGGCGCTGAGCCGGCTGTCGCGGAACTCCGCCCGGGCCCGCCAGACGCCGTCGCGCTGGGTAAGGTTGACCATCACCGGCGGCAGGTCGCGGTACTGCACCGCCCAGACGGTGACGTCCAGGGCCGGTAAGGAGGGAACTTCGGTGAGGGTGAAATCGTCGCCGTCATCAGGACAGGCGTGAATGCCCAGGGTATCCACCCGCAGGGTGAGCGGCCGCAGCGCCGACAGCCGCACGCCGCGGGCCGAGAAGGGCCGGCAGCCGTCCTGCTCCTGCCACACCGATTGCAGGGTCAAGCCGTCACGCCAGCCTGGGCCCTGCCAATGCCAGCCGGCCAGGCGCACCGCCAGCAAGGCGACCAGCACTGCCAGTAACAAACCCGCCGCGATCAAAAGGGGCAGCAGCCAGATCAACCGCTTGCCGAGAAACCGTTTCGCCATCAACAATTCGACCTTTTCCCTTGGTCAGCGATAAAGGAGCGCCCTGAAAGGATGGCGATTTAACTGTCGGAAATACAGGCCTTTGCGCCTCAAGCTCTGGCGAAGGCCGCCAAATGCTGGTCGGCACCGCCGAACAACCCGTCCATGGCGGTGATCCGCTTGAAGTAGTGCCCCACCGCCAACTCATCGGTCATGCCCATGCCGCCGTGGATCTGCACCGCTTCCTGGGCGATATGGCGCCCGGCGCGGCCGATCTGCGCTTTCAGGGCGTGCACCGCCTGGCGGGCATCGTCATGGCCTTCCAGCGTTTTCAGCGTCGCCGCCAACAGCAGCGAGCGGGTCTGCTCCAGCGCCATGAACATGCCCGCCATGCGGTGCTGCAGCACCTGGAAATGACCGATCGGCACGCCGAACTGTTTGCGGGTTTTGCTGTATTCGACCGTGTCGTTCAACAGCACGGTCAGCGCGCCCACGGCTTCGGCGCCGAGGGCGAGTACGGCTTCGTCGAGCACCTCCCGGACCGGCGCGAACGCGGCGCCCTTCTGGAAAATCAAAGCGTTGGCGGACAGCCGAACCGCATCAAGCCGCAGCTGCGCCGCCTGGTGGCCGTCCACCAAACGATGCGGTGCCAACGTCACGCCCTGGCTGTGCGGGTCGAGCAGGAACAGCGACAGGCCGTGTTGATCGCCGGGTTCGCCACTGGTGCGTGCCAGCACCAGGATCCGGTCGGCCTGATCGCCGTTGAGCACCAGTATCTTTCGGCCGCTGAGCACAAAGTCACCGCCCTCCTCGCGCGCTTGCAGCGCGGTGTTTTCCGGCGCGAACACACGCTCCTGTTCGTCCACCGCCAACGCCAGCTGCAACTCGCCCGCCACCAGGTCCGGCAGATAGCGGGCGCGGCAGGCGGCGTCGGCGCGGCGCAACACGCCGCCACCCAACACCACCGTGGCCAAGTAAGGCGCGATCACCCCGCCGCGTCCCAGTTCCTCCATCAGCACCATGGTTTCCACCAGGCCGGCGCCGAGGCCGCCGTCGTCCTCGTCGAACGGCAACGCCAGCCAGCCCAGTTCGGCGAACTGACGCCAAAGGGTTGGGTCCACCGGGGTCAGAGCCTTGTTGTTGCGATGCGCTTCAGCGTGGTACTGGCCCTGCACAAACCGGCGCGCACTGTCAGCCAGCATTTGTTGCTCATCGCTCAGGGAAAAATTCATTGTCGATCTCCTTCGGTCGCCGTTACAGGCCGAGTACCGCCTTGGCGATAATGCCCCGCTGCACTTCGTTGGAACCGCCGTAAATCGAGCAGGCCCGCGCATTGAGGTAAGCCGCCATGGAGGTCAACGCGTACTCCGGGCCCAGGGGCTCATCGTCACCGCCGGGCACCAGCGCTTGCGGCTGCCAGACCAGCGCCTGGCTGCCCAGCGTCTCGATGCCCAGCTCGGTGACCCGCTGCTGCAGCTCGGTGCCGAGGATCTTGGTCATCGACGACAGCGCCCCCGGGTCCTTGCCCGCGGACAGCGCCGACTTGATGCGCTTCTCGGTGAAGGAGAGCGCCAGTACTTCGCTTTCGCAGGCCGCCACCTTGTGCGCCCAGACCGGATCGTCGCGCAGGCTGCCGCCGCCGGCGGTGGTCTGCCGCGCGGCGATTTGCTTGAGCCGCTGCAACTGCACGCCCAGCGCCGGGGCGTAGTCCTGCCCGCCCCGTTCAAAGGTGAGCAGGTACTTGGCCACCGTCCAGCCGTCGTTCTCCCCGCCCACCCGGTTGCGTTTCGGCACCCGCACATTGTCGAAAAACACCTGGCACTGCTCCGGCACTTCGTCCAGCCCGACAATCGGCTCCACGGTAATGCCCGGCGTGTCCATATCCAGCAGCAAAAAGGTGATGCCCGCCTGGGGCTTGCCGTCGCGACGGGTGCGCACCAGCAGGAACATGCGGTTGGCGTGGTGGGCGTAGGTGGTCCAGATCTTGGTGCCGTTGATCACATAGTCGTCGCCGTCGCTCTCCGCGAAGGTGTTCAGCGACGCCAGGTCGGAACCGGCGCCCGGCTCGGAATAGCCCTGGCACCACAGATCCTCACCGGACAGAATGCGCGGCAAATAGTGCGCCTTCTGTTCCTCGGTGCCGAACCCGATCAGGCAGGGCCCGCACATCTGCAGCCCCATGGGAATCAGCGGCGGCGCCTCCGCGCGCACCAGCTCCTCGGCGAACACCGCCCGCTGCCCCACACTCCAGCCGGTGCCGCCGTATTCCTTCGGCCAGTGCGGCGCCGCCCAGCCCTTTTTATGCAGAATGCGCTGCCAGGCCATCGCCTCCTTCACCGGCGCGAACACCGAGGTGGTGCGACGGCCCGCCTCCAGAATGTCCGGGGTCAGCGATTCATCCAGGAACGCACGCACTTCCTCGCGGAAATGCCGCTCCTGTTCCGGTACTTGTAAATCCATGGTTCACCCCGCTTGCGATAACGATGGTCAGCATAGAACCGGCAGGTTTCAACGGCAGTGACCGCGAGCATCAGAGCACTGAAGAAAAAAGTCAGGACAAACCGGATAAGCTGCCATGGCCCGGTTTATGGCCGGGTGGTGTCTGTCTGGCGAGCTAGATTTGAACGTCCTCACCACCCGGGCAACACTCCACGGATCGTAATACCGGGAAAGGAGGCTGGCGGGCAAGGTCGGCTTTGAGGTGCGAGACCAAAATGGCAATAGCCCGACGATACGATTTCAAATCGAGATCGAGAATCGGCGGGCCGAAGTTGCTGAACTTCATGTCGTAATGATAAGCCGCCACTGTGGCGCCATGCCTCCTGGCCTGGGCGAGCAAGGTAATGTCCTTATCCGTCTTGACCGGCAAGATAAACAATGTGGCGGACGAAAGAAGAAAAGGAAAGACCGAATGATGGTTCTCATCTTGCAGCTGGATGATTAATTGGTTGTCCGCTCCGAGACCAGCCATCGCGCTAAACAGACCAGAGTTCTGTAAATCGCTGAATATTTCACGGTCATAAGGATAAGCATTGCCGCTACCCTGGGTGCCATCATCGATAAAAACCGATACCGGTTCAAATACCGGGGAGGGAGAAGGCATGGGCGCGGCTTCAATCGAATAGTGCGTACTACAACCCACCAACAGACCCAGCAGAGAGAGCAACATGTATCTGAGCATAAGGCGTTCATTTACTTATTGAATTTTTTCGCAGTATAGCAGGATGGCTTGGGGGAAGAACCAGACTGGACTGACTGGAAGGCAGGTAAACGAAAAAGGGCCAGCCGCCCGCAGGCGACTGACCCTCTTCGTTGTATTTGGTCGGGACGGAAGGATTCGAACCTTCGACCCCTTGCACCCCATGCAAGTGCGCTACCAGGCTGCGCTACGCCCCGAAATTGTGTGGCTCCGCCCGGGGAGTGGTTCAGTGCGGCGAAGCGGCGAGAATCATAACGGATTCCCCTGTCGGATGGAACCCGGAATCGGTGCCGGGCGGCTCGGCTGCTCAGGCTTTGAGCAGCCGGCGTTCAGGGATGGCGGATGCTGCTGATGCGGTCCGAGTTGAGCACTTCCAACACGTCTTCCAATTCGACGATCATCTGCTTGATCATCTGATGGTAGCGGGTGGACTGCTCGGCGTTGGCGTCGCCGGACAACTGCTGGCGGGCGCCGCCGATGGTGAAGCCCTGCTCGTAGAGCAGGCCGCGGATCTGGCGGATGGTAAGCACGTCCTGGCGCTGGTAGTAACGGCGGTTGCCCCGGCGCTTCACGGGCTTGAGCTGGGGGAATTCCTGCTCCCAATAGCGCAGCACGTGCGGCTTGACGTCACACAGCTCGCTGACCTCACCGATGGTGAAGTAGCGCTTGCCGGGGATCGCCGGCAATTCGTCGTTATGACTGGGTTCGAGCATAGTCTTCCACCCGCTGTTTCAGTTTTTGCCCGGGACGGAAGGTGACCACGCGGCGCGCGGAGATCGGAATCTCTTCCCCGGTTTTCGGATTCCGGCCGGGGCGCTCGCTTTTGTCGCGCAGGTCGAAGTTGCCGAATCCGGAAAGCTTCACCGGCCGGTTCTCGGCCAGTGAGTCACGAATCTGCTCGAAGAACATCTCCACCAGTTCCTTGGCTTCGCGCTTGTTCAGACCGAGCTCGTCGAACAGCCGGTCGGCCATGTCTGCTTTGGTCAACGCCATTGGAAATGCCTCAATCAGGCCCCGTTATTCAGTCCCTGAGGGTCGCCTTAAACCGTTGTTTTAACTGAGATACTACCGCTTCCACCAGGTCGTTGACCTGGGCGTCCTTAAGAGTGCGCGAAGGATCCTGGAAGGTCAAGGTCAGGGCCAGGCTTTTGCGTCCCGCCTCGATATTGTCGCCTTGGTAGAGGTCGAAAATATGCACCTGACGCAGGCGGTCGTCGCAGGCCTGGTGGGCGGCGGCGACCAGGTCGCCGGCGGGCACGTCGGCGTCGACCACGAAGGCCAGGTCGCGCTGCACGCGGGGCTGGTCGGAGACCGGCTCGAAGTGCGGCAGCCGGCCCAGACGCAGGGGCTCCAGGGCCAGTTCGAACAGGTAGAGCCCTTTGGGCAGATCCAGGTCAGCGGCCAGGCGCGGGTGCAGGCGGCCCAGATGGCCGACGGTGCGGCCGTCGCGGGTCACTTCGGCGCACTGGCCCGGATGCAGGGCGGGATGGCTGCCCGGCTGGAAGGCGAAGGCGTCCGGTTGTGACAGGGCCAACAGCGCTTCCACGTCCCCTTTCAGGTCGTAGAAGTCCACCGGGCGGGGCTTGCCTTCCCAGTGGGCGGGCTGGGCGCTGCCGTACAGCAGGCCGGCGACCATCGGCTCCTGGGCCAGGCCGTCCGGGCCGGGCACGAAGCGCAGGCCGGTCTCGAACAGGCGCAGACGGCTGCACTGGCGGTTCACGTTGCGCTCGGCGGCGCTCAGCAGGCCGGCGATCAGGCCGGTGCGCATCACGCCGAGGTCGGCGGAGATCGGGTTGAGCAGCGCCAGCGGCGCGTGGTCCGGATCCACCTTGGCCTGCAATTCCGGCGCCACGAAGCTGTAGGTGATGGCTTCCATATAGCCCCGGTCGCGCAGGGTGTCGCCGAGGCGGCGCAACGGCAGCTCTTTCTCGGGGGCGGGGTCGCCGGCGGGGGTGCCGGCGGGCACGCGGCTGGGCAGGTTTTCGTAGCCGTGTACGCGGGCCAGTTCTTCGATCAGGTCTTCCTGGATCGCCATGTCGAAGCGCCAGCTGGGGGCGCTCACCGACCATTGGCCGGCGCCGGTTTCGGCGACCGTCATGCCGAGACGTTCGAGGATGTCGACGATATCGGCGTCGTCCAACGGCGCGCCCAGCAGGCGGGCGACGCGCTCGGCGCTCAGCTCGATGGTGACGGGCGCGGGCAGTTTGTCCTCGGCCAGGGTTTCGTCCAGCGGCCCGGCCTGGCCGCCGGCGATCTCCAGGATCAACGCGGTGGCGCGCTCCAGGGCGCGCTGTTGCAGGGCCGGGTCGACGCCGCGCTCATAGCGGTGCGAGGCGTCGGTGTGCAGGCCGTAGCGGCGTGCCCGGCCGACGATCGCCAGCGGGCTGAAGAAAGCGCATTCCAGGAACAGGTCGCGGGTGTTTTCGGACACCGCGCTGGGGCGGCCGCCCATGATGCCCGCCAGGGCCAGGGGGCCGTTGTCGTCGGCGATCAGCAGGGTGTCGTCGTTCAGTTCCAGGGTCTGGTCGTCCAGGCTTTGCAGGGTCTCGCCGGCCCGAGCGCGGCGCACGCGGATGCCGCCGGCCAGCTTGTCCAGGTCGAAGGCGTGCAGCGGCTGGCCCAGCTCCAGCAGCACATAGTTGGTGACGTCGACGATCGGGTCGATGGCGCGCACGCCGGCGCGGCGCAGGCGTTCCACCATCCACAGCGGCGTCTCGGCGGCGGCGTCGATGCCGCGGATCACCCGGCCCAGATAGCGGGGGCAGCCGTCGCTGTCGTCCAGGGTGACCGGAAAGCGATCGTCCAGGGTGGCGGGCACCGGCTCAATGGCGGGCTCGTTGAGCGGGGTGCGGTTGAGCACGCCCACTTCCCGGGCGATACCGCGCAGGCTCAGGCAATCGGCCCGGTTGGGGGTCAGGTCCACTTCGATGACGGTGTCGTTCAGCGACAGGTAGTCGCGGATATCCGTACCCACGGGGGCGTCTTCCGGCAGTTCCAGCAGGCCGTCGATGCGGTCCTCCAGGCCCAGCTCGGAGCCACCGCACAGCATGCCCTCGGAAGGTTCACCACGCAGCTTGGCTTTCTTGATCTTGAGGTCGCCGGGCAGCAAGGCGCCGACCCGGGCGAACGGCGCTTTCAGGCCTTCGCGGGCATTGGGCGCGCCACACACCACCGGGAAGGTATTTTCGCCGTCGCTGACCTGACAGACGCGCAGCTTGTCCGCGTCCGGGTGCGGTTGGCAGCTGACGATTTGCCCCACCACCACGCCGGTGAACGGCGGCGCCGCCGGTTCCACGGCGTCCACTTCCAGGCCGGCCATGGTCAGTTGGTGGGCCAGCGTGTCGCTATCGATGTCCGGGTTGACCCATTCCCGCAACCAGGCTTCATTGAAACGCATTCTTTATAATCCCCTAGGCGAATTGCGACAAAAAGCGCGCGTCGTTCTCGAAGAACAGGCGCAGATCGTTGACGCCGTAGCGCAGCATGGCAAGACGTTCCACGCCCATGCCGAAGGCGAAGCCGCTGTAGCGGGTGGAATCGACGCCGCCGTGCTCCAGTACCTTGGGATGGACCATGCCGCAGCCCATGATTTCCAGCCAACCGCTGTGCGAACACACCCGGCAACCTTCACCGCCGCAGGTCATGCAGCCCACGTCCACTTCGGCGCTGGGCTCGGTGAACGGGAAATAGCTGGGCCGGAACCGCACCGGCAGGTCGTCGACCTCGAACACGAACTTCAGGAACGCCGCCACGGTGCCTTTCAGATCGGCGAAGGTGATGTTCTCATCCACCAGCAGCCCTTCCACCTGGTGGAACATGGGCGTGTGGGTGAGATCCGAATCGCAGCGGTAAACGCGGCCGGGGGCGATGATGCGGAACGGCGGCTCGCCCTTCTGCATCACGCGCACCTGGACCGGCGAGGTGTGGGTCCGCAGCAAGCGGCCGTCGCCGAAATAGAAGGTGTCGTGCATGGCCCGGGCCGGGTGGTGGGCGGGGATATTCAGGGCCTCGAAGTTATGGAAGTCGTCTTCCACCTCCGGGCCCTCGGCGATATCGAAGCCCAGCCGCAGGAAGAAATCCTCCATGCGCCGGCGCATGCGCGTGACCGGGTGCAACGCCCCCGGCTGCTCGCCGCGTCCGGGCAGGGTCACGTCCAGGGTCTCGGCGCTCAGCTGCTCGTTGAGAGCCGCTTCCTCCAGCGTTTGACGACGCTCATCGATCGCCGCCTGCACCCGCTGCTTGGCCTCGTTGATCAGCGCGCCGGCCTTGGGCCGCTCGTCCGCGCTCAGCCCGCCCAGGCTCTTCAGCAGCGCGCTGATCTCGCCCTTCTTACCCAGGTAACGCACCCGCACCTCATCCAGCGCACGCGCGTCACCGGCCCCGGCCACCTCGGCCAGCGCCGCCCCCACCAGGCTTTCCAGGTTCTCCATCATACGATTTACCCGTTCCCGTGTTATCTGCCTTGCATCGGAAGCTCCGGTCGGGGCTTCCAAACGAAAACGGGGGAAGAGCGCGAGCTCTTCCCCCGTTTCAGAGTGCTGTCGTGTCCGCTTCAGGAAGCCGACAGGTTACTCAGGCGGCGAGACTCGCTTTGGCTTTCTCGGCCAAAGCACCAAACGCTGCCTGATCACGAACCGCCAGGTCCGCGAGCACTTTACGGTCGATCTCGATGGACGCCTTCTTGAGGCCGTCGATCATGCGGCTGTAGGACATGCCGTTGATACGGGCGGCGGCGTTGATACGCACGATCCACAGACGACGGAACTGACGCTTGCGCACCTTGCGGTCACGGTAAGCGTACTGGCCGGCCTTGGTGACCGCCTGTACCGCCACGCGGAAGACGCGGCTACGCGCCCCGTAATAACCTTTCGCTTGCTTGAGAATCTTCTTGTGCCGGCGACGCGCCTGCACACCACGCTTTACTCGAGCCATTATTCAGACCTCCAAAAACCGGTGATTTAGCTGTAGGGCATCATGCGCTTGACCAGGGGCACATCGGACTCGTGTACCTGGGTCTTGGGGCGCAGATGACGAATCGTCTTGGCGGACTTCTTCGTCAGGATGTGGTTTTTGAATGCCTGCTTACGCTTGAAACCGGAGGCGGTTTTTTTAAAACGCTTTGCGGCCCCGCGGTTTGTCTTGATCTTGGGCATGGTACCTATCTCAAGTTGTGTGAATAAAACAAAAGCAACCGGTGAGCCGGTTACTTTTTCTTCTTGCTGCCCGGGCTGAGCACCATGATCATCTGGCGCCCTTCCATGTTCGGGCGTTGCTCGACGGAGCCGTGCTCCGACAAATCCGCTTCCACGCGTTCCAGCAACTGGCGACCCAGCTCTTGGTGAGCCATTTCGCGACCGCGGAAACGTACGGTGACTTTCGTCTTGTCGCCGGCCTCGAGAAAGCGCTTGAGGTTACGAAGCTTGACCTCATAGTCGCCGGAGTCGGTACCGGGACGGAACTTGATTTCCTTAAGCTGGGTCTGACGCGTCTTCTTGCGCGACTCCCTGGCTTTCTGTTTCTGTTCGAACAGATGCTTGCCGTAATCCATGATTCGGCAAACGGGCGGTTCCGCATCAGGGGAGATTTCCACCAGATCCAGTTGCTTGCCGCTGGCCTGCTCGATGGCCTCCTCTATGGGAACGATGCCTACCTGCTCGCCATCGACGTCGATCAGTCGAACCTGAGTCGCCTGGATTTGCTGATTAATTCTGGCACGCTGCTCGCGGCCTTTGCCTCCACGCTTAATGTCGTGAACCTCCAACTGGTTGATCGAACGAGGCTGCTATCGCCTCAGCGGCTCTTGGATATAGCGGGTCATTCTAGGCGCCCCCCGGGTGTTCGTAAACCTGGGGCGGCCAAGCACTGAATTCAAGAGCGGCTCGAAACTGGTAGAACCGGGCGGATTCGAACCGCCGACCTCTGCCATGTCAAGGCAGCGCTCTAACCAACTGAGCTACGGTTCTGCAGAGGGGCGCAATTCTAGGCAGCCAGGACGCCGCTGGCAAGCCCTTATCGCCCCGCCGGTTATTTCCGCCGGCCGCCCCAGGCCGCTTCGATCTGACGGGCACGGGTAATCGATTCCTGTACCAGCTCGGACTGGTGCTCGGCGAACTCGCGGATAATCTCCAGGGCGGAGCGCACGTCGCGGCGGAAGATGGTCTCCACCAGCGCCTTGAAGAACGACAGGCACTCTTTCATCTCGTCGTTGTCCAGGTGCAGCGCCATGAAATAGGTACGCTGCAAGGCCGGATGCAGGTCCGTGAGAACGTCCTCCACGAAGCCGTTGCGGGCGAACGGATAGGCGTGCTCCAGGAACTGGAAGCTGAGGTCGAAGAAGCGCTCCAGGTCGCGGTCGGCGGCGGCCACCTGCAGCTCGTGGATCAGGGCGATGATCGGGTCGAGGTCGTCCTCGCGGACATTCTTGATCGCCTTGCGGATCACCAGCCCCAGCAGCACTTGCACCAGCTCATAAAGGCCGCGCACTTGGTTTTCCGACATTTCCTTCACCACCGCGCCACGGCGCGGCAGGATATCGATCAGATGGCGTCGCTCCAGAATCAGCAGCGCCTCGCGCACCGAGCCCCGGCTCACTTCCAGCTCGCCGGCCACGCGCAGTTCCTGGATGCGGTCTCCGGCGAGCATGTCGCCGCGAATGATCTGCGCGGCCAGATGGCCGGCGATTTGTTCGGAAAGGCTTTCCCGGGCTTTAAAGGTCACGGTGGACGGCGTCCGCTGGCAAATGAAAGGCGGCGAGGCCGCTTTGTCCGACTATAAAACAATCCTGCAGGGTGACCAAGCCACCACCGGATGCAAAAAATTCGCCACGGGCATGACAAGGCTCTCCCGGTCTGGTTAATTGACGGCTACACAGGGATTTGGGACGACCACCACTTCAAGGGCAGTAATGAAAAGGTTGATCACCGAACTGGCGGAACTGGACGGCCTGTTCGACCACTATGCGGAACGCTTCGGACGGGACCAGACGCCCTACCGCAATCATGTTTACCGGGTGATCAATCTGGTGGCGGCACAGCGCACGCTGACCGGCGACGACCTGCGCAAGCTGGAGCTGGCCGGCTTTTTCCACGACGCCGGCATCTGGCTGGCGGGCACCTTCGACTATTTACCGCCCTCCGCGCGGCTGGCTTGCCATTACCTGGACGAGCACGGCCTGCAGGACTGGAGCGACGAAATCCACGCGATGATCGTCCAGCACCACAAACTCACCCGCAGCGACGCCCCCGCCGGCACCCTGGTGGAGGCCTTCCGCCGCGCCGACTGGATCGACGTGTCCCTGGGTCTGCTGCGTTTCGGCGTCGACCGGGAGCGCCTGCGCGAGATCAACCGGCGCTTCCCCAACGCCGGCTTCCATGCCCTGCTAATGGGCCTCAGCGCCCGGCAGTTAATCACCCAGCCGTGGCGCCCGTTCCCGATGCTC
>DASUNW010000076.1:0-9532 GCA_036276955.1 Alcanivorax sp.
ACGTAGACCGGGTCGTTGTGCTGGTTCAGGTCGTACTTTTCTTCCTTCAGCTTGTTCTTCTGGTGCTTGAAGGTGCCGGTGGTTTCCACGCCGTGGTCGGTGATGCGCAGGAACACCGGGATGGCGTAGGGCGGCAGCTCACGCTTGAGGTAAGCGCACAGGGCGGGCCAGTCCACTTCCTCGTGCGGGCGGTCGAGACGCAGCTCGGCCATGCCGGCGCGGCCGTTGGTGCCGGGAATTTCGACGCCGTAGACCACCGATTCAATCACCTGCTCGAAGCCGTCGAGGATCTGCTCCACTTCGGTGGTGGAGACGTTCTCGCCTTTCCAGCGGAAGGTGTCACCCAGGCGGTCGACGAACTGGGCGTGGCGGAAGCCGATGTCGCGCATCATGTCGCCGGTGTTGAACCAGGCGTCGCCTTTCTTGAACACGTCGCGGAAGATCGCTTTCTCGGTCTTGTCTTTGTCGGTGTAGCCGTCGAACGGGGTTTTGTCGGTGATCTCACCGAGCATCAGGCCGGATTCGCCCTTGCCCACTTTGATCATGAAGCCCTTGCTGTCGCGTACCGGTTGGTCCGCTTCCTTGTCGTATTTAACGATCGCGTAGCTGACCGGCGAAAAGCCCACGGTGTTGTCGAAGTTGAACACATTGGTGAAGGCCACGTTGCCCTCGGAGGAGGCGTACAGCTCCACCACGCGCTCAATGCCGAAGCGGCTTTTAAACTCTTTCCAGATGCTCGGGCGCAGGCCGTTGCCGACGATGGTATGGACCGGGTTGTCGGCGTCGTCGGGCTTCTCGGGCTGCTCGTGCAGGTAACGGCACAGCTCGCCGACGTAACCGAAGGCGGTGCAGTTGTGCTTGCGCACATCGTCCCAGAAGCGGCTGGCGGAGAACTTGCGCGCAATCGCCAGGCCGCCGGCGGGGGCGATCACCGAGGCCCAGCAGATCACCATGCCGGTGGCGTGGTAGAAGGGCAGGGTGCTGTACAGGCGGTCGTCCTTGGTGAGACGCACGGCGGAGTAGCCGAAGGCCCCGTAGGCTTTTTCCCAGCGGCCGTGGTTGAACACCACGGCTTTGGGCAGGCCGGTGGTGCCGGAGGTGTAGATGTAGAACAGCGGGTCACGCAGGAAGGTCTGGTGGGTGCTGGCCGGATTCTCGCTGGAGCAGTCCTTGATCTCGGTGGCCAGGTTGGTGAACCCTTCCGGGGCGGTGCCCGGATCGGCCAGGGTGTCCTGGTCGGCGAAGTAGAAGAAGTTCTGCTTCAGGTCGAGGTCGTCGCGCACCTCCTTGATCACGTCCACCAGTTCTTCGCCGATGATCGCCGCCTTGGGCTTCACCAGGTTGAAACTGTGGGTGAGCACCTTGCCCTTCTGGGACGTGTTGATCATGGCGGAACAGACACCCAGCTTGGCGCAGCCCAGCACGGTGGCCAGCAGTTCGGGACGGTTTTCCACGTCCACCGCCACGGTGTCGCCTTTTTTCAGGCCGATGGAGGCCAGATAGTCGGCGATGCGGTTGGCCCAGGCGTTGAACTGCTTGTAGGTGAGCTCCCGGTCTTCGTAGAGAATGGCAACGCCGTTGGGGTTGCTGTCGGTGGCTTTTTCGAAAGCCACGCCCAAGCCCAGCGGCGTGTTGGTGTCGGTGATCTTGCTCATTTTAGAGCCTTTGATCAGACCGGGCAGATTACCGAAAATTTCGGGAACCTTGGACAGAAGCTTGGGCAACGTAATGACGTCGGCGCTGCTCATGGGATCTCCATTATCTGTGTTCTTGGAATGCCCGGATCGTGCCGGGAGTTTATATAAAGCACTGCTCTGGATCGGGCGTCCGGTGGCGGCTCGGGACCGCCTTTCAAGGGCCGTCATACCTTAACGTCCGCTTCATGGACCGGCAAGAAAATGCGCGACTGGCCAGTCGCGCCGCCCCCGGCGGCGTTCGCCGCCCGATGCAGGATTCAGGATACAAGGGCACGGCCCCGCAGTCCGCATGGCCAGCCTGCCGCCATTCAACCACACTTCAGGACGAACGTCCGTTACCCGAAAACGCCGGCCGGTTGTCATTCCGTGACAACCGCCGGGGTCACGGTGATCAGCAATTGCTGACGTTTGACCTGGTCGCCGACGCTCACGGTCACCGCTTCCACGGTGCCGTCGCAGTCCGCTTTCAGGGCGTGTTCCATTTTCATCGCCTCCAGCACCGCCAGGGTCTGTCCCCGGGTTACCGGGTCGCCGGCGGCGGCGTTCACTTCGATCACGGCGCCGTCCATGGGCGCTTTCAGGCGCCCGGAACCGGCGCCCTGTTCGCCGGCGCTGGCCCGGTGGGTGCGTTCCTCGAAGCAGGCGCGCAGGCCGCCGTCCTGCAGCCACACCCGGCCGTCCTGGTGAAACCAGTGGTAGCGTCGGCGCACGCCGTCCAGGGTGGCGATCAGGGTGCCGTCGTCGTGGACCGCGTCCAGGGTCAGGTCGGGGCCGCCGTGAAGGCCGTCCGGCGTCAGGTAGAGGGTGCGTTCGCGGTCGCCCCGGGCCAGCACCAGGGGCTGCGCGCCCACGCCGCTGGAATGCCAGTTGCGGTAGCCGGCGCGGCCGTCGCCGGCACCGGCACGGGCGAGCAGCAGGGCGGCCAGCGCCCACAGCGCGTCCGGGGTGTCGGCGGGCCGCAGGCCCGGGTCGTCGGCGAACGGGCCGCCGATAAAGGCGGTGGTGGCGTGGCCGGCGGCGAACTCCGGATGGCGCAGGATCGCCGCCAGGAAGCGGCGGTTGTCGTCCAGGCCCATCAGCACGGTGTCTTCCACGGCGCGGATCAAACGGCGCCGGGCTTCGTCGCGGCTGGCGCCGAAGGCGATGATCTTGGCCAGCATGGGGTCGTAGTGGCTGCCCACTTCGGCGCCGTCCACCAGCCCGTGGTCAATGCGCACGCCCTCGCCAACCGCCGGCCGCCAGCTCAGCACCGGCCCGGTTTGTGGCAGGTAGCCCTGGGCCGGGTCCTCGGCGTACAGCCGCACTTCCATGGCGTGGCCGGTGAGCCGCACCTGCTCTTGGGTCAGCGGCAGGGACTCACCGGCGGCCACCCGCAACTGCCAGGCCACCAGGTCCTGGCCGGTGACCAGCTCGGTGACCGGGTGCTCGACCTGCAGGCGCGTGTTCATTTCCAAAAAGTAGAACTCGCCGTCCGCGCCAAGCAGGAACTCCACGGTGCCGGCGCCCACGTAGTCGCAGGCTTTGGCGGCGTTCACCGCCGCCTCGCCCATGCGCCGTCGCAGGGCCTCGTCGACCGCCGGGGAGGGCGCTTCCTCCACCACCTTCTGGTGGCGGCGCTGTACCGAGCAGTCGCGTTCGCCCAGGTGGATGACGTTGCCGTGGTGGTCGCCGAACACCTGGATTTCCACATGGCGGGGGTTGATCACCGCCCGCTCGAGAATCAGTTCGTCGTTGCCGAAGCTGCTGTTCGCTTCCTGGCGGGCGCTTTTAAGCTGGGCGGCGATCTGGCCCGCTTCGGTGACCACGCGCATGCCGCGCCCGCCGCCGCCGGCGCTGGCTTTGATCATCAGCGGCAGGCCCACCGCCTCCGCTTCCTTTATAAGAGTGTCATCGCTCTGGTCCTCGCCCTGGTAGCCGGGTACGCAGGGCACGCCGGCCTCCTGCATGGCGATCTTGGAGAGCCGCTTGGACCCCATCAGACGGATCGCGTCCGCCGACGGGCCGATAAAGGTGACGCCGGCCTCGGCGCAGGCGGCGGCGAAGTCCGCGTTCTCGGACAGGAAGCCGTAACCCGGATGCACCGCGTCGGCGCCGCTGCGCCGGCAGGCGTCCAGCAGCGCCGGCACGTTCAGATAGGATTCGGCGGCGGTGGCCGGGCCGATGCAGACCGCCTCGTCGGCGAGCTGGACGTGGCGGGCACCGGCGTCCGCCTCGGAAAACACCGCCACTGTGCGGTAGCCCAGCGACCGGGCGCTTTGCAGCACCCGGCAGGCGATTTCGCCACGGTTGGCGACCAATACTTTCTCAAAGCTCATTGCCATTCCTTATTCGTCCGCGACCCACTTGGGCGAGCGCTTCTGCACAAAGGCGAGGGTGCCTTCCTGGCCTTCTTCGCTGGCCACCGCCCGGGCGAATTCGCCGGCCGCGCGGTCGAGCAGCTCCTCCATGGGCACATGGCCCACGTCCAGCATCAGTTGTTTGGTGGCGCGGTTGGCGTTGGGGGCGCAGCGGCGTATTTCAGCGAGCACTTCGGCGAGCTTTTTCTCCAACTCCGCCGGGGAATCCGCCACCTCGTGGACGACACCCAGGGTCAGCGCGTGGTGGCCGTCGAAGCGCTGGCCGGTGAGGGCGATACGGCGGGCGCGGGTAAGGCCGATGCGCTGCACCACGAACGGGGCGATCTGCGCCGGGATCACGCCCAGGCCGGTTTCCGGCAGGGCGAACCTGGCGTCGCCGGCGGCGATGGCAACATCGCTGACGCAGGCCAGCCCGAAGCCGCCGCCCATCACCGCGCCTTCCAGCACGGTGATCAGCACCTGGGGCAGACGGTTGGCGACGCTGATCATCTCGCCGAAGCGGCGATTCAAGCGCAGGAACGCTTCCGGGTCGCCTTCGGCGGCCTGCTGCCGCGCGCCGGCCATGTCCTTGATGTCGCCGCCGGCGCAGAAATGCCCATCGGCGCCGCGCAGCACCAGGGCGCGCACCTCGCTGCCGCCGGTCTCGTGCTCCAGCCAATCGAACACGTCCATCAGCTCGTTCACCATGGCCAGACTCATGGCGTTGCGCGCCTCCGGCCGGTTCAGCGTGATGTGCAGTACGCTGCCGTCGCGGGTGAGCGTAATCGTTGTTGTTTCGGGTAGCGTCATGGTTCTTCTCACTCTGAAAGCGTGCGGCCTTACGGTCGCGATACAGGATCCAGGATGCAGGATGAAGGCGCGGGGCCGGCTTGGAGCCTTTTCCCGGTAAGGGCTACGCGTTGAGGTGGAAGCGCGGGCACCGCATCAATGCACTTACCGCTCGTGGTTCGCGCTGTATCCTGAATCCTGAATCGTTATTTTTTCTTCCCGGGCAGCATGCCCATGGTCTTGCAGATAATGCCGAGCATGACTTCGTCGGCGCCGCCGCCGATGGAGCCCAAGCGGCCATCCCGGTAGAGCTGGCTGGCCGGGTTGTCCCACATAAAGCCGTTGCCGCCCCAGTACTGCATGCAGCCGTCGGCCACTTCCCGGGACAGCCGGCCGGCCTTGAGCTTGGCCATGGACGCCAGGCGCAGCACGTCGCCGCCGTTGATGTAGGTTTCGCAGGCCTGCCACACCAGCGCGCGCAGCAGCTCCACTTCGGTTTGCAATTCGGCGAGTTTGAAATGCACCGATTGGTTGTCCAGCAGGGACATGCCGAACACCTGACGTTCGCGGGCATAGTCGATGGTCTGGGCGATCAGGTTGTCGCAGCCCTTGATGGCGTTGGCGGCGCCCCATAGGCGCTCTTCCTGGAACTGCATCATCTGCATCATGAAGCCCATGCCTTCCTGGCCGATCAGGTTGCGCCGGGGCACGCGCACGTCGTCGAAAAACACCTGGGCGGTTTCCGAGCTGCGCATGCCCAGCTTGTTGAGCGGCGTGTCCACGGTGATGCCGCCAGCGTCCTTGGGCACCACGATCAGGGATTTGTTGACGTGGGGCTTGTCGTCGGAGGTGTTGGCCAGCAGGCAGAAAAAGTCGGCGCTGGGCGAATTGGTGATCCACATCTTGGTGCCGTTGATCACGTAGTCGTCACCGTCTTTTTTGGCGTTGGTCTTGATGTTGGCCACATCGGAACCGGCGTGCGGCTCGGACACCGCGATCGAGGCGACCATGTCACCGGCGATGGCCGGGGCCAGATAGTCCCGCTTGAGTTCGTCGGAGCCGAAACGCGCCAGGGCCGGCGTGGCCATGTCGGTCTGCACGCCGATCGACAGCGGCACGCCGCCGCAACCGGCGCCGCCGATTTCCTCGGCGACGATCAGGCCGTAGGAATAGTCCAGGCCCATGCCGCCGTATTCTTCCGGCTTGGTGACGCCGAGCAGACCCAGATCGCCCATCTTCTTGAACACGTCGTGGATCGGAAACCGCCCCGCGGCTTCCCACTCCGGCACAAACGGATTCACTTCTTTCTCGATAAAATGACGCACCGTGCGGCGCAGCTCTTCATGTTCCTGCGTGAATTGCATTTCAATGCTCCTGCTCTATCGCATTCTGTTGATTGTCTCGGTGACCGCCTGTCTTTCGCTTTCTTTTAGCTGCCGGAGTTCGATACAGGATGCAGGATTCAGGATTCAGGAAAGACGCGCACCTGTATCCTGTATCTTGCATCCTGCATCGGCGGCGCAGCCGCCTACAGCCGTGCCACGCCGAAGGTGTTCGGGTGTGTCTCCCGCTGCTCTGCTTGCCGGCAGATGTCGAGCACGTAGGCCAGCACTTTGCGGGTGTCGCGGGGGTCGATGATGCCGTCGTCCCAGAGGCGGGCGGTGCCGTAGAGCGCGGTGGATTGCGCGTCCAGTTTCTGGGCGGTGCTTTGTTGCAGCATGTCGAGCACCTTTTCGTCCGGTTCCAGGCCGTTGGCGCGTTGCTTGGCTTCGGCGACGATGCGCAGCACGGTGCCGGCCTGCTGGCCGCCCATCACCGCCACCCGGGCGTTGGGCCAGGCGAAGATGAAGCGCGGGTCCAGGCCGCGGCCGCACATGGCGTAGTTGCCGGCGCCGTAGGAGCCACCCACCAGAATGGATATTTTCGGCACCCGGGCGTTGGCCACCGCCTGGAGCATTTTCGAGCCATGTTTGATCACGCCGTTCTGTTCCGCGTCGGTGCCGACCATGAAACCGGTGGTGTTGTGGAGAAACAATAAAGGCCGGCCGGTCTGGTCGCAGAGCTGGATGAACTGGGCCGCCTTGGCGGCGCCGCGCGGGGTGATCGGGCCGTTGTTGCCGATCACGCCCAGCGGCCGGCCTTCAATGTCGATCCAGCCGCAAACGGTGGCGCTGTCCCAGTCGTTTTTGAAATCCAGGAAGTCGGAGCCGTCGGCGAGGCGGGCGATGATGTCGCGCACATCGTAGGGCTTCTTGTTGTCCGCCGGCACCACGCCGAGCAGTTGCTCCGGCGGGTAGAGCGGTTCCTGCCAGGGCCGGTCTTCCGGCGGCGCATCGCGCAGGCCCAGCTTGCTCATGATGTCGCGGGCATGGCGGATGGCGTCGGCGTCGTTCTCCGCCAGGTACTCGGCGGTGCCGGCCACGCCGGTGTGCATGTCCGCGCCACCCAGCTCTTCGTCGGTGGCGATTTCACCGGTGGCCGCTTTCAATAGCGGCGGCCCGGCCAGGAACATCTTGGCGCGGTTGCGCACCAGCACCACATAGTCGGAGAGACCGGGCTGGTAGGCACCGCCGGCGGTGGCGTTGCCGTGCACCACGGTGATCTGCGGGATGCCGGCGGCGGACAGGCGTGCTTGATTGGCGAAGGTGCGGGCGCCTTCCACGAACACGTCGGCGGCGTAGTTCAGGTTGGCGCCGCCGGATTCCACCAGGCTCACCATCGGCAACCGGTTTTCCTGGGCGATGCGCTGCAGGCGCAGGGTCTTATACAACCCGGAGGGCGTCACCGTGCCGCCCTTGATGGCGGAGTTGGAGGCGGTGACCAGGCAGCGCACGCCGCACACATAGCCGATGCCGGCGATGGTGCCGCCGCCGGCTTCGGTGCCGTCCTTGTCGTCGTGCATCTTGTAGCCGGCCAGGTTCATCAGGCTCAGATAGGGCGAGCCCGGATCCAGCAGCCGCGCTACCCGCTCGTGGGGCAGAAGCTGGCCGCGCTTTTCGAATTTTTCCCGTTTGCCTTCGGCGGTGTCGCGGACCTGCTGCTCAATGGCGCGGAATTCCTCCACCGCCTGCAGCAGGGCGTCGCGGTTTTGCCGGTATTCCTCGCCGTTCGGGTCGAGGGCGGATTCGAGTACAGGCATTAATCCAGATCCTTGAGCACGTTGGGCGTCACGGCGCGGTGGAAGCCGTCGTAGGGTTTGGAGTTGTTGTGGTCGGGCAGCGGGAACATGGCCACATTGCCCTGGCTGGCGGCGCCGTCGATGCGCCAGGTGTCGCCGCTGATAAACGCCGAGCCTTCGCTGAGCAGAAAAGTGATCGCCGAGGACACTTCCGCTTCCAGGCCGAGCCGTTTCAGCGGCACCGCGCCGCGCAGCGTCTTGATGGTTTGCTGCATGCCTTCCGGGTAGGTGTCCATGCCGGAGGAGGCGATCCAGCCCGGCGCCACCGCGTTCACGCGCACGCCGGCGCAGGCCCATTCCAGGGCGGCGGTTTTGGTGAAATTGTCCATGCCGGCGCGGGCGGCACCGGAGTGGCCCATGCCGGGCATGCCGCCCCACATGTCGGCAACGATGTTGACGATGCTGCCGCCGGTCTTGTTCATGCCCTGCATGAACACTTCGCGGGCCATCAGAAAGCCGCCGGTCAGGTTGGTGCGGATCACCGTTTCCCAGCCTTTCTGGCTGATCAGCGCCACCGGCGAGGGGAACTGGCCGCCGGCGTTGTTGACCAGGCCGTCGACCCGGTGCACCTGCTTGTAGATCGCCGCCACGGTGTCGCGGACTTTGTCCTCGTCGCGGATATCGCAGGTGAACACCAGCGCTTCCCGGCCGGTGTCCTCGAGGATTTCCCCGGCCACCGCCTTCAGCTTGTCCTCCTTGCGACCCAGCAGCACCACGCGGGCGCCCAGCGCCGCCAGTTCGTGGGCGGTGCAGCGGCCGATGCCGGAACCGCCGCCGGTGACGATTATGGTCTTACCGGCGAACAGGTCGTCGCGGAATACGGAACGGTACGGCATTGCACTATGTCCTCGGTATCTCAAAAGGTTTTAGTTTCAAGTTGAAAGTTTCAAGTTGAAAAAGAAAACGAGCGCGGGCATGGCATCTCTGGCCGGTACGGCTTTACTCGCGTTTCAACTTGCAACTTGTAACTTTCAACTATTTATTAATGGCTTCCGCGATCTCGGTGCTCACCGCAATTGGCATGTCGAGCAATTGCTGGGCGAACGCCTTGCCCTGCGGATCGATGCGCAGGCTGGCGATACCGCCACCGCCCAGGGCGTGGCGCAGCAGGAAGTTGAAGGCGTTGAAGCCCGGCAACTCCCAATGGCTGACGCTGCCGCGCTCCGGGTCGAGCACGTGTTTCATGTAGTCGGCCACGGCGGCGTCGGTGAGCGCGGCGCGCAGGTAGGGCAGGTACTCCGGCTTGCGCGCCATCACGCCGATGTTGGCGTGGTCGCCCTTGTCGCCGGAGCGCGCCCAGGCCAGTTTCACCAGCGGTACACTGGTGTCGCCGGGGGCGGTGTCGTGGCCATTGGTGTCCGGCAGGCTGGCCGTGTCCAGGGGCGTACCGATCGGCACGCCCACTTCCGTGGGGGTGCCGTCCAGATCCACGGTGGCGGTCACGTCCACCTTGGGCACCAGGGTGGAGAACAGGCGGATGCGCGGCATCGGCTTGGGGCGGCCGCCGACCAGGCCGGACAGGCCCGGTGCCA
>DASUNW010000077.1:0-2206 GCA_036276955.1 Alcanivorax sp.
AGCACGGCGAAATCCGCCCGGTAGTCGGACAGCGAATCGATAAAGAACTCCACCTGGCTGAGCAGGTCTTCCACCGAGCGCGCACTGCGCATGCGCCGCTGTACCACGCCCAGGCGCACCACCGAGCGGCGCGGCCAGTCGCCGTCGTCCTCCGGCTGATAGAGGATGTTGTCCCATTCCAGTAGGGTGGCGTAGCCCCGCGAACTTTCGTCCTCGGGCAGGTACTTCACCAGCAGGCGTTTAACGTCGAAGCCGTTGGACAGCTGGAACGTGAGAATCGGATCGTAAATGGTGCGGGCTTCCACTTCGGCGATGTACTCGGTCACCGTCATTTTGTCCGCGTAGTTGGTGTAGCCGGGCAGACGACCGCCGGCCAGAATGGCCCGCAGGTTTTCTTCCCGGCACAGATCCTTACGCGCCTCGTAGAGCCGCCGGCCCAGGCGGTAACCCCGGTACTCGGGATCAACGAACACATCCAGGCCGTACAGCGCATCGCCCTTGCGACTGTGCGAGCGCACCTTATCGTCGGTGATCAGGTCTTCGTAGCGGTGCGGGTTGGAGAACCGGTCGTAGCTCACCTTTACCGTCAACGCCGTGGCGATAAGCGTGCCGTTGTCCTCGATCACCAGCTGCCCTTCCGGGAACAGCCGGATCAGGGTCGCGATAGTTTCTTCGGGCCAGGCACCGCCGATGTCGTGGTACACCTGATCCATCAACCGGGCCAACGCCGGGTAGTCTTCCAGGGTCAGTTGCCGCAGACGAAGGCGAGTGCTTTCTTCAGCCATGGATCTCTCCAGTCAAGGAACCGGCGGTTCCTAGGAATTAAGGGGTGGAAACGGGATTACCCACTGGCAATCACGATTGTGCAGCGCGTCCAGGCTGCTAGCGTACAGGGCCACGCCATCCGGGCGGATGAACATGGCGGCGCCGGAGCGCAGGCCGATAAACCCGGACACCTGCTCGACCACATAGCCGTCCGGCTCCTCGAAGTCACAGCGCAGCGGCTCCGGAATCGGCTCATAGCCCACCAGGCCGTTGGCGAGCGGGTCTTCCACGGCGCGCCGGTCACGGTACAAACCCACCGCGTCGGCGCCGATCAACAACACCATGCCCTGGTGAAAATGCAGTAAATTGACAGGTCCCCGGGCCGGCAACGACAGTGTTTCCTGCCTTGAGATGATGGTATCCATAACACTCCACGGTAACGAAGAAGACAGGCGGAGGCAGCAGCCATGCAGGAAAGGATTGTAATACTTACCGGCGCCGGAATCTCGGCGGAATCCGGTATCAACACTTTCCGCGACGCCGGCGGCCTGTGGGAAAACCACCGCATCGAAGATGTGGCCACCCCGGAAGCCTTCCAGCGCGACCCGCATGGCGTGCAGAGCTTCTACAACCGGCGCCGTGAACAGTTGCGCGACCCGGCGATCCAGCCCAATGCCGCCCACCGGGCCCTGGCCGAGCTGGAGCAGGCGCTGCCCGGCCAGGTGCTGGTGGTGACCCAGAACGTGGACGATCTGCACGAGCGCGCCGGCAGCCACAACGTCATCCACATGCACGGCGAACTGCTCAAGGCGCGCTGCCAAAGCACCGATTCGCTGGTACCCGCCGACCAGGACCTGGACCCGGCCCTGACCTGCACGGTGTGCGGCGCCGCCGGCTGCCTGCGTCCCCATGTGGTGTGGTTTGGTGAAATGCCCCTGGAGATGGAACGCATTTACGCCACCCTGGCCGGCTGCGAGCGCTTTATCAGCATCGGTACCAGCGGCAACGTTTACCCCGCCGCCGGCTTCGTGGCCGAAGCCCGGGCCAGCGGCGCGCACACCACCGAGCTCAATCTGGAGCCCTCCGAACAGCTCACCGCGTTTCACGAACACCGCCACGGCCGCGCCACCGAGCTGGTGCCGGAATACGTCCGCGAGCTGCTCTCCGACGAGCCCGCGGCCACCAGGGCCACTCTATCCCGGCAATAGGCTGATTCCTTTATCGGATTCGGCTAGACTGCCAAAATCCGTCGACATCGAAATAACAGGCATATTCAGACTCATGAGCCAGAAACAGCTAGACGATCTCAACATCGAATCCCAGGAGGTGCTGATCACCCCCCGGGCCCTGAAGGAAAAGCTGCCGCTCAGCGAAGCGGCCGCCGAGACCGTATTCCAGGGCCGGCAGCAGATCCGCGATATCCTTGACCGTAAGGATCCGC
>DASUNW010000078.1:0-6923 GCA_036276955.1 Alcanivorax sp.
GCCCATCTGCTCAGTCAGCGCCTGCAACTGGTGCTGCTGGACGTGATGCCCACCTGGCTGGGTTGACCGTCAGGCGAGCGCGGGCTCGATAAAGCGCCACTCTTCCGCGGATTGGCCCAGCACCAGAAAGTGCGGGTTCAGCACGTCCGGCTTGTTATAGGTCAGCGGCTCGAAGTGCGTGTTCACGACAACGCCGCCGGCGGCGTTGACCACCGCGTGGGCGGCGGCGGTGTCCCACTCGCAGGTGGGCGCCAGACGCGGGTAGATGTCCGCTTCGCCTTCCGCCACCAGGCAGAGCTTGAGGGACGAGCCCATGGAGGTCTTTTCCACCGCGCCCAGTTGCCCCTCAATCAGCCGCTCGAGCGCGGCCACCTGCTCGGCGCCATGGCGGCGGCTGGCCACCATCACGATCGGCGCGTGCCGGGCACGGCATTGAATCGCGCTGCGGGTACCGCCCTCTTCCTTGAACGCCCCCAGGCCTTGCCCGCCGGAGTAGGTGATCGCCGTGACCGGCACATGCACCACGCCCAGCACCGGCACGCCACCTTCCACCAAAGCGATGTTGACGGTGAACTCGCCGTTACGCTTGATGAATTCCTTGGTGCCGTCGAGCGGATCCACCAGCCAGAAGCGCGGCCAGTCCTTGCGGTCCGCGAAGGCGATGCCGCCGGACTCTTCGGAAAACACCGGGATCTCCGGGGTCAGCGCCTGCAGGCGCGCTTCGATCAGGTTGTGGGCGGCGCGGTCGGCCTCGGTGATCGGGCTGTTGTCCGCCTTGTGGTCCACGTCCACGTCGCCGCGGTTGTAGATCTCAAGGATGGCGGCGCCGGCGTCCACCGCGATGGCGGAAACGGGGCCCAGCAGGGCGTTCAAATCGTTCATTCAGCGGTCCATCAGACGTTGGGTCATCAACAGGGCGGCGATCACGCGGGCTTCGGTCACGTCCTCGCGCTGCAACAGCTCATCCAGCCGTGACAGTTTCCAGGGAATCACTTCCAGAGGTTCGGGCTCGTCGCCGGGCAGGCGCTCTTCATAGAGGTCCTCCGCCAGCGCCACGGTGATGTGGTGGCCCATATAGCCCGGCGACAGGGTCATGCGCTTGAGCAGGGTCAGTTTGCCGGCGCCGTAGCCGGCCTCTTCCTTGAGTTCACGGTTGGCGGCATCGCGCCAGTCTTCGCCGTGTTCGTAGGCGCCCTTGGGCAGGGTGATCTGATACTCATCGACACCGGCGCCGTATTCGCGGATCAACACCACGGTGTCGCGGTCGAGCATGGGCACGCACATGACGCCGGCGATCGGCGGGGTGCGCAGGCGTTCGTAGGTGCGTTCCTCGCCGTTGCTGAAACGCAGGTGCATTTCCTCGATACCGAACAGGCGGCTTTTCGCCACCAGGCGGGTATCGAGGATTTCCGGTTTGCGGTTGCCTTCGCGTGTCATGGCCACTCCTTTGCGACTTAAGCCTAACCGCAAAGGATGTGGAACCCAACAATCAGGAGGCGGCTTTTTGCGGCTGGCGGGCCTTTTCCCAGTGGTACACGCGGTCGTCGACGTGGCGGGTCTTGAGCCAGTAGCGCCAGGTGCTGTAGGGCCAGATCGCCACGTTCTTGCCGTCCGCCTGCTGGTACCAGCTGCTGCAGCCGCCCTGCTGCCAGACGGTGCCGGACACGTCTTCCTGGAGCTTGTCGTTGAAGGCGTCCATTTCGGAACGCTTCACGTCCAGGTAGTCGCCGCCCTTGGCGTCCAGCTTGCGGATCGCGTCGCGGATGTACTCCGCCTGGCACTCGATCATGAAAATGATCGAATTGTGGCCCAGGCCGGTGTTGGGGCCGACCATCTGGAACATGTTCGGATAGCCCGCCACGGTGATGCCCAGGTAGGCCTCGGAGGCGTCCGCCCAATCGTCCTGGAGCTTGCGGCCGTCGAGCCCGGTGATCGGAAAGCCCTGCATGTAGATGCGCGGGTCGACGATAAAGCCGGTGCCCATGACCAGGCAATCCATCTCCCGTTCGCTGCCATCGGTGAACACGATGCTGTTCTCGCGCACTTCCTTGACGCCCTCGGTGACCAGCTCCACGTTGTCGCGGTTAAAGGTCGGGTAGTAGCGGTTGGAAATCATGATGCGCTTGCAGCCCAGGGTATAGCTGGGGGTCAGCTTGCGGGCGGTGTCCTTGTCCTTGACCTGGAAACGGATGAACTGCTTAACCGCTTTTTCCAGCAGGGCGGCCAGGCGCGGGTGGAAGATCGGCACCACCCGGGATTCGTTGCTCCAGTAGAGGCGTACCCGGTGCAGCTTGCGCAGCAGCGGGAAGCGCCGGAACAAGGTCTTGCTCAGCTTGGAGTAGCTGCGCTCGTCGCGGGGGATGATCCAACCCGGGGTACGCTGCACCACGGTGAGACGCTCCACCTGCGGGGCGATTTGCGGCACATACTGGATGGCGCTGGCGCCGGTGCCCACCGACACCACCTTCTTGCCGGTGAGATCGTAGTCGTGGTCCCACTGGGAAGAGTGAAACACCTTGCCCTTGAAGCGGTCCAGGCCGGGGAAGTTGGGGATCTGCGGCACATGCAGCGGGCCGCTGGCGAGCACCCAGTGCTGGCACACCACCTGGCTACCGTCTTTCAGGTCCAGGGTCCAGAGCGCCTTGTCCTGGTCGAAATGGGCACCGCACACCTCGGCGTTGAAGCGGGTCTTTTCCGGGATACCGTGTTTCTCGGTGGTGCGCAGAATGTAGTCCTGGATCTCCTTCCAGCCGCTGTAGCGGGCGGACCAATCCGGGTTGCCCTCGAAGGAAAACGAATACATGTGCGACTGCACGTCGCAGGCGCAGCCGGGATAGTTGTTGTCCCGCCAGGTGCCGCCCACCTGCTCGGCTTTTTCCAGCAGCACGAAATCCTCGATGCCGGCCTCGCGCAGCTTGATCGCCATGCACAGGCCGCCGAAACCGCCACCCACGATGGCCACCTTCACCGGCCGCGCGTACTGATACACCTTGGCTCGACTGTTCATCTTGTTCTCCCTATTACCGACCACGGTCACTGACCCTACTGGTCATCACTGCCCGGCACTTTACCTTGTCCCGGCCCCGGATAAAGGTGTTAAGCTGGCCGAGAAATTGATAATTCCGGCCAAGGTGCCATCCCATGCCCCTGCGTTCCATTCTTGCCCTGATGTCCACCGTGGATCTGCTCGAAGAGAGAGGTGTGGACTGCGCCCCGATTCTCACCCGCCACGGGCTGGAGCCGGCGCGGCTGGACCCGAACGGGGAAATCGAGCGCGACCGCGAGCTGGCGGTGCTCACCGAACTGCTGCCGCTGGCCGGGGACCCGCTGTTCGGCTTTGAGATGGGCAAGCGGTTCGGGCTGGCCGGCTACGGCCCCCTGACCATGCTGCTGATGACCAGCCGCACCGCCTTCCAGGGCTTTCAGATCGGCGTCCGCTACCAGGCGCTCACCTATCTCTACGGCAAGCTGTCCCTGGTGCCCGGCGAGGACACCACCACGCTGATTCTGGAGCCGGTGCCGCTGCCGGACAGCGTGCGCCGCATGCTGATCGACCGGGACATGACCGGCACCTTCAATCTGGTCAACGAGATTCAGACCCAGCTGGGCCTCAATCTGGCACCGCTGGAGGTGTGGCTGCCGTTCCCCAGGCCCGCCGAGGCGTCGATTTACGAGGATTTTTACCGGGCGCCGGTGAAATTCGACCAGCCCTGGTGCCAGGCGACCATTCGCAACCAGGATATGGCCCAGCCTCTGCCCGGCTATAACCGCACCGCCCAGGAGATGTACCAGAACCAGTGCGACGCCCTGCTGGCGCGGCGCCAGGCGGACGCCCCGGAGGGCCTGGCGGACCGCGTGGCCGCCTACCTGGAGCTGTTTATCGGCGACTTCCCCGGTGCCGAGCGGGCCGCCGCCACTTTTGATATGCCCGAACGCAGCTTCCGCCGCCGGCTCGGCGACGAAGGGCGCAGCTATCAGAAAATTCTCGATGGGGTGCGGCTGGGGAAAGCGCGCGGCTATCTGGCGGATTCGTCACGCAGCGTGGAAGAGATCGCCGGCCTGCTCGGCTACAGCGAGCCGGCGGCGTTTATCCGCGCTTTCGAGCGCTGGACCGGGCAAACCCCGGCCCGCTACCGGAAAGGCAGAGACGATGCAGGATGAAGGATTCAGGATACAGGTGCCGGCTCTGGTGACGCCCGTCGCGCGCCGGTGTCCCGAGCGGCCCGGAGCGCGGGCACGGCCTTGCCGTCCGCACGGCGAAGAACGCGCCTGTATCCTTCATCCTGAATCCTGCATCGGCCGCGCAGCGGCCTACTCGCCGCGAATTTTCTGCACGATATGGGTGGTGGAGATGTTCTCGACGAAGTCGAGCACTTCCACGCGACCGCCGTGGCGCTTGACGATGTCGGCGCCGACCACCTGATCGACGCTGTAGTCGCCGCCTTTGACGAGAATGTCCGGGCGTACTTTTTCCAGCAGCGGTTCCGGCGTGTCGGTGTCGAAAGCGACCACGTAGTCCACCGCTTCCAGCGCCGCCAGCACCGCCATGCGCCGGTCCAGGGAGTTGATCGGACGGCCCGGCCCCTTGAGGCGGCGGATTGAATCGTCGCTGTTGACCGCCAGCACCAACCGGTCGCCGAGGCGGCGGGCGGAATCCAGATAGCCCACATGGCCGGCGTGAATAATGTCGAAGCAGCCGTTGGTGAAGACGATCTTCTCACCCTGGGCGCGGGCGTCCTCAATGGCGATCAGCAGTTGCTCCTCGGTCATCGCGCCACGGCCGGGGCCGCCGGCCTGGTGTACCGCGCGGCGCAGCTCCGGGGCGGACACCACCGCCGTACCCAGCTTGCCGACCACGATGCCGGCGGCGATATTGGCCAGCACCACCGCCTCCGGCAGATCGGCGCCGGCGGCCAGCGACACCGCCAGGGTCGAGATCACGGTGTCGCCGGCGCCGGTGACGTCGAACACTTCGCGGGCATGGGCCGGCAGGTGCAGCTCCGGCTGGCCGGCGCGCAGCAGGGTCATGCCCTTCTCGCTGCGGGTGATCAGCAAGGCGCCCAGATCCAGCTCGGCCATCAACGCCTGGCCTTTTTCCAGCAGGGTCTTCTCGTCCGGCACCGGCCCCACCACCGCCTCGAACTCGGCCAGATTGGGGGTCAGCAGGGTGGCGCCCCGGTAGCGGCTGAAGTCGCTGCCTTTGGGGTCCACCAGCACCGGCACGCCGGCTGCGCGGGCCAGGGCGATCAGCCCGGGGCAGTCGCGCAGCGCGCCCTTGGCGTAATCAGAGAGGACCAGCGCGCCGCAGCCGGCCAGCCGGGCTTTGACTTTCTCGGCGAACGGCGCCGGGTCCTGATCGTGGAAGGATTCCTCGAAATCCAGTCGCAGCAGTTGCTGCTGGCGGCTGATCACGCGCAGCTTGGTGATGGTGGGCAGCCCGGGCACTTTCTGGAAATCACACAGCACATCCGCAGCGCCCAGACGTTGCTCCAGAATGCCGGCGGCCTCATCCTCACCGGTGAGCCCCACCAGTTCCGCCCGGGCTCCCAGGGCGGCCATGTTGAGCGCCACGTTGGCGGCGCCGCCGGGGCGGTCCTCCAGCTCGGTGACGCGGACCACCGGCACCGGGGCCTCCGGAGAGATACGTCCGGTCGGGCCGTGCCAGTAACGGTCCAGCATTACGTCGCCGGCGACCAGCACACGGGCCTGGCCAAAGGGGGGAATTCGCGGGTTGTGCATCACCTACTCCTGCGCCACGGGGAGCCTCGAACTGGCGCGCAGTGTAGCATAGCGGTGGATGCGAGCAGCCCCGCTGAGTACACTTTGCCGCTTGCCGGGCGGGCACGGCCGGACCAGGGCCTTCGCCGGCGCGAACACGATTCGGAACAGGACATTATTCTATGACGGCTTTGCGCCACAACGCACTGCAGGGAAGGTGGCTGAGACTGTGGCTGACGGTCTCGTTCGCGGTCATGTTCACCGGGCCTTTCCTGTTCCACTCGCGGGTGGCGCTGCTCAACGTGGTGGATGTCCTGTTCTTCCTGCCCTCGCTGACGCTGCTGACACGGGCCCTGGTGAGCGGCGACCGGCGCCTGCTGCTCGACCCCTGGCTGGTGCCGCTGTACGCCTTTCTGGGCTGGACCCTGGTGAGCATGGCCTGGGCCGAGGACGCCAACAGCTCGCGGACCATCCGCGCCGCCGTGGAAATCATCATCCTGGTGGGCCTTCTCCGCTGGGTGCACCTCTATTACCGCCACACCTTGAAGCAGGCGCTCGCCAACGGCGCCATGACCGCCATGGTGGTGCTGGCGGTGATCATGGTCAGTTATTACACCATCCAGCCGCTCACCAGCCCGTTGTTCAGCCAGCCCGCCAGCCTGATTTTTAATTTGCCCCAACCGGGCCCGCTGCTCAGCACCATGGCCCTGGTGGCGCCATCGTTTATTCTGCTCGCCCAGACCCTGGATGAGGGGTTCACCCCCAAGGGCGCCCGCCGTGGCGCTGGCGCCCTGGTTGGCTTCACCTTCCTGGTGGCGGTGCAATGGCAATCCGGCGCCATGCTACTGGTGCTGGCGCTGGGTTGGGGGCTGCTGCGCTATCGGCAACGGCTGCTGGCCGCTCTGGCCGGGGCGGTGGCGCTCTACCTGGCGCTGGATTTCGAAGTGCTGCGCCAGGCCGGCATGTATTTCAGCCATCCGCTGTTCGGCAACGGCCTGAGCCAGGAAAGTGGCGACTCCCTGTTGGTTTCGATCCCGGAAGGCCTGCGCGTGTTGCCGCACCCCAATAACGTGCTGCTGGCGGTGGTGCACAGCACCGGCCTGATCGGGTTGGCGCTGTTTATCGCCGCCTGGGCGGCGCCCGCCTGGCGGCTGCCCGACGCCAGCCGCGAGCAGCGCGAAGGGGCGGTGTTCCTGGTTGCGCTG
>DASUNW010000079.1:0-3537 GCA_036276955.1 Alcanivorax sp.
GCGGCCCGCCCGGGGCCGCTAAGACAGCGTATCAAGCATTTCTGGGCGCCCCCGGAATGGAAGCGCGAGGACGATCGGTAGCCGCCTGTGGCGGCGATTCAGGATGCAGGATACAGGATCAAGGGATCGCGCCGTGCCCCCCCTTTATCTTGTATCCTGCATCCTGTACCGCGACCCGCGCTAGCGGGTCGCCTTCTTCTTGGCGCGGATGCGCATGTTCAGCATCTCGACACCGAAGCTGAACGCCATGGCGAAGTAGATGTAGCCCTTGGGAATGTGGAACTCCAGGCCGTCGGCGATCAGCGCCGTGCCCACCAGCACCAGGAACGACAGCGCCAGCATCTTCAGGGTCGGATGCTCGGTGATAAAGCGGCCAATGGCGTTGGCGAACACCATCATGAAGCCCACCGCGATCACCACCGCGATCACCATCACCTCGATGTGATCCGCCATGCCGACCGCCGTGATCACCGAATCCAGCGAGAACACCATATCCAGAATCGCGATCTGGATCAGAATGCCCATGAATGAGCCGCCCACCTTGGGCTTGGCCAGTTCGTGGGTTTCTTCAGTGGCCTCGATGGAGTGGTGAATCTCCAACACCGATTTGGCCAGCAGGAACAGGCCACCCAGTATCAATACCAGGTCCCGGCCGGAAATCCCTTGCCCCAGTACCATGAACAAATCCGCGGTGAGCTTGGTCAGCCAGGCCAGCGACGCCAGCAGGCCAAGGCGCATCAACATGGCCAGGGACAGCCCGATCAAGCGCGCCTTGGGACGCTGCTTTTCCGGCAGCCGGTCCACCAAAATAGAGAGGAAGATAATGTTGTCGATGCCCAGCACGATTTCCAGGGCGGTCAGGGTGGCCAGGGCGATCCAGGCCTCCGGCATGGTGATCCATTCGAGCATAGTGAATCCTGGTTAGTTAAAAACGCCATTCGAAACCGACGGCGACCTTCTTGCAAGCGAATTCAGTGGTACAGCGCCGAGCCCAAGCGCGCCGCCACGTCGCGGTCCAGGTAGGGCAGGCGCACCCGCCGCTTGCCGAGGCCACCGCCGGCGGTGTCCACTTCCAGTTCACTCATGCGGTAACGCCGGTCGAAGGGGCTGCGGGTCAACCGTATTGCCTGAATCCGGTTGCGCGGCACCACCGCCAGCCGGCGCCACAGCCAGCCGCGGTGAAACAACAACAGGTCCGGCGTCAGCGCCCAGCGCGTGTACTTGGCGTAAAGATGGCCGTGCAGCAGGGCCAGAGGCACCCCCGCCAGCGGCAGCCACAGGCCGTGCGCGCCCAGCCACCAGAGCCCCGGGGGCAGGGTCAGCGCCGTCCAGCACCACAACCACAGCCGCGCCAGCCGGTGGCGGGTACGGCTGGAGAGCGACTGCCAGTCCAGCGGGTGGTCGGTCATGCCCGGCAGTGCCCGGACGATCAGCGCCTGGGCCTGTTGCGGCGTGCAGATCGGCGCCAGTGGGCGGGCGCCGCCGCTCTGACCGGCCTCCGGGTCGCCGCCACCACCGGCCTGGTCGGCCTGCAGGGCGACGCGCCGGAACAGCCGGTGCAGCGGCGTGGCGACCTGGTGCACCGCCTGAATGCGCGGCACGCGCAGCGTCACGGACACCCGGGTGAACAGGCCATGGCGCACACGAAGGTCGCTGCCCTGCTGTTCCAGCCGGTAGTCGTAATACTTCACCAGCGCCGCGACCACGGACAGGATTTTTCCCACCGCCAGCACCGCCACCAAGGTGGCCAGGGCAAGCACCACCGCCACCGCCAGTCCCAGTTGATCAAGATAAGCGATGCCCGCATCGCGAAACACCGGGCCCAACAGGCGCTGCAGTGTCTCCACGTTGACCACCTGCATGAGGGCGCCCAACACCGCACCGACCCAGAGCAAATTGCGGTTGTCGATCAAGCCCAGCATGACCAGCTCGCCCGCCGGCAGCGCGAGCAATGGCGTGGCGGCGCCAGTATCGGCGGCCTCTTCGCGGCCGGCCGGCGCGTCACCTTTCAGAGCATCACGACGCGCGAACACGGTCTCGCTGAGATGGCGGGCGTCGTCCAGGGACAACACCCGGATGGTCGCTTCCGCACCGCCGCCGCTGGAGGTCTCCACCTTCACGTCCGCCACCCCCAGCAGCCGGTGCAACAGGTTGCGCTGGGTGTCGATGTTTTCGATACGGCGATAGTCGATCTGGCGCAGATTGCGAAAAATCAGGCCGTCGCGGATCACCAGCCCGTCGTCGGCGAAATCATAGCGGTAGACCCACTGGTGCCAGAGCGCGCCAAGCGGCCCCAGCAACAGCAACGGCACCACCACCCAGAACAGGCCACCGCGCTCCGCGCCGAGCGCCACCGCAACGCCGATCGGAATCACCGCCCCCAGGCTGCCGACCAGTTGAAACACCCAACTGAGCGGGTGCAGGCGCTTTTCCGGTACCGGCGTGCCGCCCTCATACCGCATCGCCGTCGCCTCCGTCGTCGCGGCGCAGCAGGGTGTCGCGCAAGGCCAGGGCGGTGTCGTGGTCGAGCCCGGGCAGCTCATTACAGGTGAAGCGGCTGCCGGCCGTGTAAAGCTTCAGGGTGGCGACGCCGTAGCGGCGCTGCAGCGGGCCCTGGCTGACATCGGAGTGTTGAATCCGTACGCGCGGAATGGCGATTCGGTGGCGCCAGAAGAGGCCCTGGCGGATCACCAGGCCGTGCGGATCAAGCCGGTAGCCCAGGTGGCGGAACCAGGCGCCGGGCAGCCACCAGGCCAGTGCGAACACCAGCAACGTCCAGCCCAGGCAAGCCAGCCCCAGCAGCACACCGGGTCCGCCCGGCAACAGCGAAAAGGCGGCGCCGACCGGCGCGCCCGACAGCACCACGGCGGTGCCCAAGGCGCGCAGACGCCACACCGGCACGGTGGTCGGGCTCACGGATTCAAGCGACATGCGGTTCCCCCAAAATGACGATCAACGATGGATCAGCGGGGAGGATACCGTATCCACGCCGGGGCGAAGAATACCCGGCGTCATCCGCGCTCTTCCTCGCGGGCCAATCGCTCGATCAATTGGCGAACCTGCTTACGATGCCGGCGGCTGTTGAGGCGCTTGCTGTCCCAGGTGGCCGGCACCAGCAGGCGGCCTTCCTCCACGTCGCGGATCAAGAAACACCGTTCCACACCGATGGGGTAATCATCGGAGCCGTAAATAATCACCAACTGAATGGTCAGGGACCGCAAATGCACGATGCCTTTCTCGCTTTCCGCGCGATCATCGCGGTGCTGATCCAGGCGCAGATTTTCGCAGCGGGCGATGCGCTCAATGACGCTGTTAAAGGCGCCGATGTGCGCGAACTCGCCGGGGCCCAACGGGCCCTGACGGGTGCTGTCGCTGAGCGATGGCGCGCTGCCACCCCGTTTGCGCCGTTGCCGTTCGTCCTCATCGCCCTGGTAACTCTGCTCCAGTTCGGTGATGTCGTGGAAATAGGTGCCGTTATCGGTCTCCAAACGGGCAACGATGTGCTGAATGAAAATCGATTCGGCACTCATGTTGCTG
>DASUNW010000080.1:0-3735 GCA_036276955.1 Alcanivorax sp.
CAGCCGTTCTGGGCGCCTTTGTCGCGCAGAATGCGCGTCAGCCGGCGCGTGTCGATGTCGGCGATGGCGACAATGCCGCGCGCCTTGAGGTACTCAGGCAGGGACTCCTGGGCACGCCAATTGCTCACGGTGAGAGTGAGATCACGGATTACCAGGCCGGCGGCCCAGACGCGATCGGATTCATCGTCTTCCGGGTTGACCCCGGTATTGCCGATGTGTGGATAGGTCAGGGTCACGATCTGCTTGGCGTAAGACGGATCGGTGAGAATTTCCTGATAGCCGGTCATGGCGGTGTTGAACACCACTTCACCCACGGTTTCACCCGTGGCGCCAATGGCGACACCCCGAAAGAGACTGCCGTCTTCCAGAGCTAGTATGGCGGGTACCGTCAACGCAACCTCCTGGCGGATAGGGACTTGGGAGATCGGTGGCGGGGGCCGTGCACAACCGCAACCGTTTGGCAGGGTTCGCAAAAAAGCGAGATGGATTACTCCACCTCGCTTTTCAGGAAATACACATCTTCACTCGGCCGCCCGCTCGCCCATCTTGGGCAGGGCCGTATTTTAGGACGTTCGCGGCACGCTGTCACGCCGAGTCTGCCCTAACGTTTGCCCCAACCGGCACTTTCGCCGGTGAGACCCAGCACATCCTGCATATCAAACAGGCCTCGGGGCTGCTCGGCCAGCCATACCGCGGCCCGCACGGCGCCGCGCGCGAACGACATCCGGCTGGACGCTTTATGGGTGATTTCCACCCGCTCGCCGTCGGCGGCGAACAACACCGTGTGCTCACCGACGATATCACCGGCGCGGATCGTCTCGAAACCGATGGTCTGGCGGTCGCGTTCGCCGGTGCGGCCTTCACGGCCGTAGACCGCGCACTGGTCCAGATCCCGGCCCAGGGTCTGCGCGACCACCTCACCCATGCGCAGGGCGGTGCCGGACGGGGCGTCGATCTTGTGACGGTGGTGCGCCTCGATCACCTCGATGTCCACCTCGTCGCCGAGCACCCGGGCGGCGGTTTCCAGCAGCTTGAAACACAGATTCACGCCGATCGAATAATTCGGCGCGAAGCAGATGGCGACGTCCTCGGCGGCGTCGCGCAGGACCGCCTGTTGGTCCGCGCTCAGGCCGGTGGTGCCGATCACCAGGCGGGTGCCGGCGGCCCGGCAGATTTCCACGTTGCGCGCGGTGGCCTCGGGAACGGTGAAATCAATGAACACATCCGCGTCGCCGGCGACCTTCTCCAGGCTGTCCGCCAGGGTGACGCCCAGGCGTCCCTGCCCCATCAACTCACCGGCGTCGACGCCGATCAGGCTGGAGCCGGGCACGTCCACGGCGGCGGCCAGCTCGGTATCGGGGTTGGCCAGGGTGGCTTCCATCAGAATCCGCCCCATGCGCCCGGCGGCGCCGATAATGCCTACTTTCATCACATTTGCCCGCTGTTCGTTTGCATCACAAGTTAAAGCCCGTCAAAAAAGCGTTTCACGCCTTCGAACCAGCTGGTGCGCCGGGGGTTATGCCGGTCGCCGCCCTTGTCCATGGACTCCTGGAACTGGCGCAGCAGATCCTTCTGCTCACTGGACAGCTTAACCGGCGTTTCCACCACCACCTTACACAGCAGGTCGCCGGGCGGCCCGCCGCGCACCGGTGTGACGCCCTTGCCGCGCATCCGGAACAGCTTGCCGGTTTGCGTTTCCGGCGGCACTTTCAACTTCACCTGGCCGTTCAGGGTCGGCACTTCGAGCTCGCCGCCAAGGCTGGCGTCGACGAAGCTGACCGGCACTTCCACATGCAGGTTTTCGCCCTCGCGGGTAAAGATATTGTGCGCGCGAACCGCCACCTGCACATACAAATCGCCGGGCGGCGCGCCCTGCATGCCCGCCTCGCCCTTACCGGCCAGACGGATACGGTCGCCGGTGTCGACCCCGGCGGGAATCTTCACGGACAGGGTCTTGGTGGTCTGCACGCGGCCCTGGCCGCCACAGTGGTCACAGGGGTTCTCGATCACCCGGCCTTCGCCATGACAGGTGGGGCAGGCCTGCTGCACCGTGAAAAAGCCCTGCTGCATGCGTACCTGACCCATGCCGGCGCAGGTCGGACAGGTGACCGGCTGCTCGCCGGGCTTGGCGCCGGAGCCGTCGCAGACATCGCAGGGGTCCCAACTGGGCACGCGGATCTTTTCCTCGCAACCGTGCACCGCCTGCTCCAGGCTCAGCTCCAGGGTGTAGCGCAGGTCCGCGCCACGGGCCGGACCACGGCGGCCCCCGCCGCCGAAGATATCGCCGAAGATGTCTCCGAAAATATCGCCGAAGCCGCCCCCGCCGAAGCCACCGGCTCCGCCGCCGGTCTGGCCGTTGACGCCGGCGTGGCCGAACTGGTCGTAGGCAGCCCGCTTCTGCTCATCGGAGAGCACTTCGTAGGCCTCTTTGGCCTCCTTGAACCGGGCCACCGCTTCCTGGTCATCCGGGTTGCGGTCCGGATGGTATTTCATCGCCAGGCGGCGATAGGCTTTTTTCAGATCCTGTTGGCTGGCGTCCTTGGACGCGCCCAGCACTTCGTAGTAATCACGCTTGGACATAATGGGTCCGCTTTATTCAACGTCGACTTTAAGCTAAGACGCCGGACCCTGGGGCCCGGCGCTGCTGGTCCGACATCGGACGTCTCGCGTCCGACGCCCTCACTTCTTCTTATCGTCGTCCACTTCCTCGAACTCAGCGTCGACCACATCGTCACCGGTTTTGGGCTGCTCGCCAGCACCGGCCTCGCCGCCTTCGGCTTGCTGCGCCTCGGCGTACATCTTCTGAGCCAGGGAACCGGACGCCTCGGTGAGCGCCTTGGTCTTGGCATCGATGTCTTCCTTGTCGCTGCCCTTCAGGGCTTCCTCAAGCTCGCCGATGGCCTTGTTGATGGCCTCCTTTTCCTCTTCGGAGGCCTTGTCGCCGGCTTCTTCGAGGGTCTTGCGGGTGGCGTGCACCAGGTGGTCGCCCTGGTTGCGCGTCTGCACCAGCTCCTCGAACTTCTTGTCCTCGTCGGCGTGGGCCTCGGCGTCCTTGACCATCTGATCCACTTCGTCGTCGGACAGGCCTGAAGACGCCTTGATCTGAATGGTCTGCTCCTTGCCGGTGGCCTTGTCCTTGGCGCCCACATGCAGGATGCCGTTGGCGTCAATGTCGAAGGTCACTTCGATCTGCGGCACGCCGCGCGGTGCCGGCGGAATGTCTTCCAGGTTGAACTGGCCCAGAGACTTGTTCTGGTTGGCCTGCTTACGCTCGCCCTGAAGCACATGCACGGTCACCGCGGTCTGATTGTCGTCGGCGGTGGAGAACACCTGCGACGCGTTGGTCGGGATGGTGGTGTTCTTCTCGATCAGCGGCGTCATCACGCCGCCCATGGTTTCGATACCCAGGGTCAGCGGGGTCACGTCCAGCAGCAGCACGTCGGTGACGTCGCCGGCCAGTACCGCGCCCTGAATGGCGGCGCCGATGGCCACGGCTTCGTCCGGGTTCACGTCCTTGCGGGCGTCCTTGCCGAAGAATTCGGCCACTTTCTTCTGCACCATGGGCATACGGGTCTGACCGCCCACCAGGATCACGTCGGTGATGTCGGAGGTTTTCACACCGGCATCCTTAATCGCGGTCTTGCACGGCTCCAGGGAGCGGGTCACCAGCTGTTCGACCAGGGATTCCAGCTTGGCCCGGGTCAGCTTGACCACCAGGTGCTTGGGACCGCTCTG
>DASUNW010000081.1:0-12291 GCA_036276955.1 Alcanivorax sp.
CGCCATTCGTTGGCGTAGGTGTGCAGCTGGTGGTTGGCGGCGTCGAAATAGCCTGGGCTGAACGGCTGCAACGGGTGCGCCACGGTCAGGGCGTCCACCGGTTCGCCCTGGTCAACGTGCCAGCGCTGGTTAATGTGGTCGCGCAGTTGCGCCACCAGCACTGAGGGCGGGCGCTCGCTGTTGTCGCGCACGTTGCGGCCGGTCCAGCTTATATAGAGGCTGTCGCGGGCGCTGAGCAGGGCTTCCAGGAACAGGTAGCGGTCGTCGTCGCGGCGCGAGCGGTCGCCGGGCCGGTAGTTGCCCCATTGCCGCATCAAATCGAAATCCATGGGTTGTTGCTGGCGGGGGTAGTCGCCGTCTTTCATGCCCAGCAGGCACACATGGCGGAACGGGATGGCGCGCATCGGCATCAGCGTGCAGAAGTTGATGCGCCCGGCCATGAACCGTTGCGACAGGCTTTCCGCGTTGAGGGCATCGAGCAGTGGCCGGCGCGCCACGGTGAGCGGCAGAACGCTGTCGAAATCCGCCTCGTCGCAGGCCGCGATCCAGTCGTTGAGGGCGTCGCGCAGGCCCGCGTCCAGGTTCTGGTCCGCTTCGTCGACGGGGGCGAACAGGTCGTCCAACAGGGCGGTAAACCGTTGCCGCCAGTCGCGCGCGTCGGCGTCGCGGCGGCATTGCCGCCAGTGGTGTTCCAGGGTGTCGAGCAGGCGCGCCAGGCGCCCGGCCAGTTCCGCGCCCAGGCCGGCCACCTCGTCCAGGGGCTCGATGCCCATCCAGGCCGGGCCGTCGCCGAGCAGGTAGCCGGCCAGCATCCGTTTCAGGCCGAACGCCCAGCTGTTCTGCTCGAAGCCCGGCACCTCCAGGGTTTCCCGTTGCGCGCTGTTCAGGCCCCAGCGGATGCGCGCCTGGTCGATCCAGCGGGCCAGTTGCGGCAGGTCGCTTTCGTCGATGCCGAAGCGTTCGCGTACCGCCGGCACGTCCAGCAGGTCGAGAATATCGGTGGCGGTGAAGCGCCATTGCGGCAAATGCAGCAGGGACTCCACCGCCTGGGCCAGCGGCGAAGCGGCCCCGGCGCTGCGGTCGCTGAGCGTGTAGGGCAGGTAGCGCGGGTCGTCCTGGTCGAGCCGGCCGAACACTGCGTCGATGTGCGGGGCATAGGCTTCGATGTCCGGCACCATCACGATCACGTCGCGGGGTTGCAGGCCGGGGTCGTCGCTGAACCGGTCCAGCAGCTCGTCCTGGAGAATCTCCACCTCCCGCTGGGCGCTGTGGCCGATGCGGAAGCGTAAAGAGCCGTCAGCGGAAGGGAAGCCGTCAATGTTCAGAGGCGGACGCTGGTCCGGCGGCGGCAGCGGTTCCAGGTCGAGAATATCCTGCTGCAACTGTTGCAGCAGAGTTCGCGGCTGGAGGTTTTCAAACAGGTCGATCTGATTCTGGAAGGCGCTGCGGTAGCTGTCCGGGTCGTCGTGGTCATAGAGCAGACCGATAAAGTCGCGGCCCTGTTTGCCCCAGGCGGCCAGCAGCGGGTTGATCGGGTTGTCCGGCAACGCGGTCAGGTGGCGTTTGCGGTTGTCGAGCTGACGGCGCAGCAGCTGTTTGTCTTCGACAATGTCCGCCCAGTAATGCTGGCAGGGGTTCTGCACCAGCATCAAAATCTGGCAGTGGCGGCTGAGCGCGGCCAGCGCTTCCAGGGCCTGCTGGGGCAAGGCGCTGATGCCGAAAATAATCAACCGGCGCGGCAGGCCCGGCGGCGGCGTGCCCTGTTGCAGCGCGGTGACAAACGCCCGGTGGATGGCGCTGCGGCTGAGCCCTTGTTTTTCGGTGTCCATATCCGCCAACAGGGCACGCCACAGATGGGCCTGCCACAACTGGCTGGCGGGGAAGTCATCGAAGGCGCCCCGGTCCTCGGCGCGGCGCAGCCGGTCGTCGCCGCGCTCCCAGTCGGCCAGCCAGTCGGCCCGGTAGACCTGATAGGCGTCGAACAGATCCGCCAGGCGTTCCGCCAGTTGGTGGCGTTTGCGCCCGTCCACGTCGTCGGCCAGGAAGTGGCGCAGCGGGCCGAAACAGGGCGCGTCCAGCAGGGTGGGCAGCAGCCGGTACAGACGCCACAGCAGGCGCGACTTGTCGAACGGCGAGGTGCGCGGCACCCGGTCTTCGCCGAGCACGGTGCGGTAGGCGCTCCACAGAAAGCGGGCCGGCATTTGAAACTGAAAGCCGGCGCTGATGCCCAGGGCGTCGGCCAGTTGCAGTTTCAACCACTGGGCCATGCCGTTGGACTGAACCAGAAAGACCTCCGGCTCCAGCGGCGCCAGCGGGTGTTGCTTCAGCCAGTCGACCACCAGCTCGGTGAGCGTCTCCAGCCGGTTGCCGTGCAACACCATGAAACCGTTGTGCATCGCCGCCTTCCCCTGACCATCTCGAATCGACGGCCCGGGCGGGCCGCCCGCCAAGCCTAAGCGACTCACTGGCAAAGAAAAAGTGTCCGCTGATGGGCTGCCGCGAATCCGTTCAGTTTCGCCGCAGGTCGCTGGGGCGCAGCCCGAAGCGGCGCCGGAACAGACGGCTGAAGCTGGCGTTATCAAGGAAGCCGCAACGCGCCGCCAGTTCGGCGATGCTCAGGTGGGGCGGGGCGAGGGTCAGCAGTTGGTGCGCTTTGCGCAGACGCGCCTCGCGCAGGCTGCCGGCCACGGTGGTGCCGTGGCGGGCGAACAGGCGGTAGAGCGTGGCCCGTGAGCAACCCACGGCCCGGGCCAGCGCGGCCGGGTCGAGATCGGGATCGTCCAGGTGCTGGCGGATCAGTTTCATGGCGCTCAGGTAGGTGGCGTCCGGCGCGCTCTCTTCGCTGGGAACCTGGAATACGCTGCCGAGCGCCGCCAGGGCCAGTTCTCTGGTCTGGTTGAGCAATAACGCCTGGTAGCCCGGCGGCAGCCGGTCGCCGTCGGCGGCGAGCTGGCGCAGGTGGGCGCACAGAAAGCCGCTCATCGGGCTGGTCTTCAGCCGCGCCAGGATTTCCGGCAGGGGCAGACTGTCCGGGTCGAACAGGGGCGCCAAGGTCCGCCGGGGCAGGGTGATGTGGATGCCGCTGTGATCGCTCCAGTTGACCCGGCAGGGCCGGGTCGGATCGTAGAGGAACAGTTCGCCGGGGCCGGCCAGCAGGGTTTCGCCGCTGTCCAGGTGGTGCCGTCGCCGGCCCCTGAGCACCAGCCCCAGGGTAAGATCGTCGTAGTCGCCGCGCCGGCAATGGGCCGCGTCACGACGACCGCCCAGGCGCTGGGATTGATACCAGAACAGCGAGCATTCCGGCCCCACCAGGCCGGCGGCGCGGGCCCGGAAGACGCGGCGCTGGTCGGCGTTGGGGGCGTCGGCGGCGAAATCGTAGAACACGGTTTGCCGCCAATAATCGTAGTTGTCCGGGTGCGGCGCGGCCGGGGTGGCCAGCGCCAGAGAGACGCATTGCGAAGGCAGGCCGTCGTCCGATGTCCATGGGCGCATTTCCGGGGACCAGACCCAGATGTCCGCGTTCCAGTCCAACACCGGTTCCGGGGGATCGGCTTGTTTGCTCATCGGGGCCTTCCGCGCGTTCAACAAGCTTTCGATAATGCTACAACCCGCGGTGTTTGGCGACGCCGGCGTGCCGGGCCTACAGGCCCAGCCCGGCCTCTTCGAGCAACTCCTCCAGCAGCGCCTGGCAGTCGCCGTTGACCACGGTGACGCCGTTGACGGTGAACATCAGGTCGGTGCCGTTGTAGTCCAGTTGCGCGCGGGTGCCGTTGGCGCCTTCCACCACCACTTCGCCGTTGGCGTAGCAGAAGCCGCCGCTGTCGGGGTCGGTGAGGGCGTGCGGCGTGCTGATGCGCGTCCAGCCCTGGGCCAGTTCATTGCTCAGGTAAAGGCGCCCGTTCGCCGCCAGCGTCGAGAAGGGCGTGTCGTTGAACTGGACGGTGCTGTCGAAGCGAACACTGAAGTCTTCGAACCTGGAGCCCAGCAGAAGCGAGTTGCCCTGGGCGTTGACGGTGTAGTGGACGGTGGCGTCGGCGTTCTCGATCAGGGCGATGCCGAACACATTGCCGTCTTCCTCCGGACGGATCGTGAAGGCGCCTTCCACGGCCCATTGATAGCCCGTGTCCGCGCCCAGGCTCACCGCGTTGGTGTAGCCGACGAAACGGCTGTAGGGCAGGTTCGGGTTGCTGAAATCAAAATCGATACGGCCATCGAAGGTGCGGCTGGTGTAGGACGGATCGACGCAATTTTCGAACACGGCCTGTTGCGGCGCGCCGTTGCCATCCTGGGCGAGTTCAAAGCTCCCGTCCGGGTTGTCGCAGGTCGGTGAACCGTTCAGACCCTGGCTGATGATGATGTTGGCGTTGCGCTGCACACGCGGCAGATGCTCCATCGCCAGACGTGCGTGCACTAAGGCCGCGGCGGCGTTGTCGGCGCCGATCACCAGTGTTGCCTGGTCACCGCCGTTGTCTCCGCCGCCATTGCCGGCGCCGTCGCTGCTGGAGCCGCCGCAGGCGCTCAAGGTAATAATCAGTGCCGGCAGCAGCAGGCTGGTTTGGTGCGTAGGACGGAATGGCATGAAATACCCCCCAAGGGCAAAAAGGATGCTGCGGTTATTGTCGTCCGGACGATTATCCAGAAGACATTCGGGGGGCGGCAGGAAGGGCGTCTCAGCGGGTTGTCAGGGCGTCTCGCTCAAGGGTGATCAGGCGACCCTCGGGAGAGGGCCGCCGTGGGCGGGCGGTATCAGCTTTCCAGCTCGGCCAGTTCGTCCTCGAAGAAGAACTTGTCCTCGCCGAACGCCGGCTCCAGGTGGTTGAGCCAGGTGGCGTCTTCGTTGTACTTGGCGAAGAAGGGGCGTTGTACCCAGTCCGGGTTGCGGCCTTGGATCAGGCGCAGCACGAAGACTTTTTCGCCGGCGACCTCGGTGACGCCCTGGATCTCCACCTTGCCCGGGTGGCTGGACATGCTCGGGCCGCGCGCGGTGCGGGCCAGGCCGGAGACCTGCTTCATGGCGTCGCGGTAGATGTGCCAGGCGCGGGCCAGCGGCACTTCGAAATACCGGCGCGCGCCGGTGTCCCGTTCCACGAACATGTAGTAGGGGATGATCCCCAGCTCCACCTGGGTCTGCCACAGGCGCGCCCAGTCGTCGGCGTTGTCGTTGATGTTCGCCAGCAGCGGGCCCTGGGCGCGGATCTGGGCGCCGGTGTCGCGCACCCGGCGAATCGCTTCGCGGGCGATGGCCGGTTCCATTTCCTGCCAGTGGTTGTAGTGGGCCATCAACGCCAGATGTTTGCCGGCGGCCTGGACTTCGCGGAACAGGTCGAGCAGATCGTCGGCGTCCTTGTCGGACACCACCCGCTGGGGCCAGAAGGTGAGCGCCTTGGAGCCGATGCGGATAGTGCGGATTTGCTCCAGTTCCAGCAACGGTTCGATGTGGGCGCGCAGGTTCTTGGTTTTCATTACCAGCGGGTCGCCGCCGGTGATCAGAATGTCGGTGATTTCCGGATGCGCCTGCACATAGCGTTTCAGCTGGCCGGCTTCCTTGGTGGCGATCTTGAGATCGTTATCGCCGATGAACTGCGCCCAGCGGAAACAGAAGGTGCAGTAGCTGTGGCACACCTGGCCCTGGCTGGGGAAAAACAGCACGGTTTCGTTGTACTTGTGCTGAATGCCGTCGATCTTCTCGCCGTCCACTTCCGGAATGTTGTGTTCCATCTGCCCGGCGGGGTGCGGGTTGAGCGCCTCGCGGACCTCGGCCACGGCGGCGTCGATGTCCGCCTTGTCACCGCCGCGCATGGCGTCGGCCACCTTGTCGAAGTGTTCCGGTGCGAGCATGCCTTTCTGCGGAAAGGTGAGCTGGTAGATCGGGTCATTCGGCACGCGGTCCCAGTCGATCAGCTCCTCGATGACGTATTCGTTGACGCGGAACGGCAGCACATTGGCCACCACGCGCATGGCGAAACGGGCATCCTCATCAAGACGCTGCAATTGTTCGATTTTATCCAAGTGGCGTGCGGTGAACACTTTGAAGCGGCGCGGTTCCTGGGTGGCCGGCTCCTGGTGTTCACGCAGCGGGATCACCGTATTGGCTTCTGACATGGTTTTCGCTCCTGATCATGCGCCGACGCCGACAAAGGTCGCGCCGGTACACTGGCCGCTTCAACCAGCGTGGTTCATGTTATATCTACTGACAGCCGGTGAGTCCGGCGTGGGGCAAACCCCGTGAGGCGGTCAGGCATCGCGAAGCGACGGACAGCCCGTGGCCTTGTGGGCCGGATAAGTACCCCTTTTGACCGGAAAGGCCACGGGGCGGCGCGTATTTAACGCGGCGGGTGTAGAGCGGCGCTATGGTAGGCGTTTGCGCCGCCGAGCGCAAAAAGCCACCGCCGGGGGACGGACGCCCGGCGACCCTGGTGTATGCTGGGTCGCTTCCGGCCCGGGAATCAATCGCAAGGGAGACAGCATGCAGGAATGGGTCGTCGCGGCGGCGTCGCTGGTGGAATGGCTGCTGGCCTGGCTACAGTTGTTCTGGCCGGCCATCGTCGCCACCACCGGCATCATCTCCGCGATCTGGGTGACGTTGCACGTGGCTCAGCACAAACGGGACGCCCGCGCCGCCGCCGCCTGGACCGGCCTGGTGTGGCTGGTGCCGCTGTTGGGCGCCTTGCTGTATCTGCTGTTGGGCGTGAACCGCATCCAGCGGCGGGCCCGGCAGCTCACCGGCGGCGCCATCGACGCCGCCCTGAACGCCGGCCGGGATCAAGGCACGCCGCTGCAATCCGACCGTTTGCGGGTGCTGGCGAGGCTGGTGGGGCGTCTCACTGGCTTGCCGCTCACCGGCGGTAACCGTGTCACCCTGCTGGAGGCCGGCCCGGCGCTCCACGCAATGATCAAAGCGGTGGACGAGGCCCGTGACAGTGTCCTGTTGGCTACTTATATCTTCGGCAACGACGCCGCCGGCCGGCCGCTGGCGGACGCTCTCGAGCGGGCGGTGGAGCGCGGGGTCACGGTCCGCGTTCTGGTGGACGGGGTCGGCGCGCTTTATTCGTTGCCGCCGATCACCCTGCGCCTGCGCCGCCGGGGCGTGCGCGTGGAGCGCTTCCTGCACTCCATCGCGCCCTGGCGAATGCCCTACCTTAATTTGCGCAATCACCGAAAGCTGATGGTGGTGGACCGCTGCCTGGGCTTCACCGGCGGCATGAATATTCGTGCCGGTTATCTGCGTGAGCCGGTGCGAATGCAGGATCTTCATGCCCGGGTGGAAGGGCCCGCGGTGATGCATCTGTTGCGCAGCTTCGTCGCCGACTGGGCCTTCACCTGCGGCGAAACCCTTGATGACAAATATCTGGGGCCGATGAAAGCCGGTGACACCCTGGCGCGAGGCATCAACGCCGGGCCGGACGCGGATTTCGACAAACGCCGGCTCACCCTGCTGGCGTCCATCGGCGCCGCCGAACATGAAGTCCGCATCGTCACGCCCTATTTCGTGCCCGACCAGACGCTGTTGGCGAGCCTGCACCTGGCGTTGCTCAAAGGGGTGCGGGTGAACATCGTGGTGCCGGAGAAAAACAACCTGCGGCTGGTGCAGTGGGCCAGCCTGCACGCGCTGCGCTGGCTGGTACGCGAAGGCGCGGAACTGCACTTTTCCGCGCCACCGTTCGATCACACCAAACTGATGACCGTGGACGGCCATTGGGTGCTGCTGGGGTCCGGCAACTGGGACGCGCGCAGCCTGCGCCTTAACTTCGAGTTCGATCTGGAATGTTATGATGACTTGTTGGCGGAGCAGACCAACGACCTGATTGACCGGCGCTTGCGCGGCGCGCGCCGGGTCGGCGACGCGGAGTTCCGTGCCATGGGCCGCTGGCGCCAGATAAGAAACTCACTGGCTCATTTGTTCGAACCCTATTTGTAACCGAGGATCATGCATGCGTTTGCCCCGCGACCCGGAGCTTCCGACCGGATTGAAAACCCTGTCCCGATTGCAGTTTGTCCACGGCTTCGTGGTGATCGCGGTGGCCACGGCGATCTGGCTGCCGTCACCGACGGTGGCGCAGCCCTGGGTGGCGCTGGTGGCGTTACTGGTGGCGTTGTATTTGCTGCTGCAGGTGGGGCTGTATGCCGGCTCGGAACTGGCCCGCGAGGGGGCGACGCTGGTGCCGATGGCGGCGTTGTTGCTGGTAGCGGCCTGCGCCACGCCATTCCTTCCGGCCTGGGCGTCCACGCCGTTAATGGGGCTGGCGGTGATGCTGTTGTTTGTGATGGAGAAAGTGGCGGCGGTCCGCGAGCATTGGCCCGAAGCCTGGCTGCGCGGGCGCAAGCAGCATATGCAATTTCAGATGGTGTCGCTGGGCAGTGTGGTTTTCTGGCTGATCAGCCAGGACAACCAGGCCCTGATAAAGGCCGCGACCGGCGGATAACGCCGGCCGCGGCGGGCCTACTTCTTAACCGGTGAGCCCGGGCCCAACAGCGCCCATATCACCAGGCCGAGTACCGGCAGTACCAGCACCAGGATGACCCAGAGAATCTTTTCGCCGGTGGACGCGCCGGACTGGACGATCTTGATGATCGCCAGAATATCCAGCACCAGAATGATCAAACCGAGAATTTTGCTCATGTGCCCGCTCCCTAGGTTCATAGAATGGATACCGTGAAGCTAACCACACTCGCCGCCCCGGTAAACCAAACGAAGGTAAAAGCCCGTAAACCCACGAACTGGCATCAGGCGCCAAGATAATTACAATATCAACCCTCAGCTCCGGTAGCTCAGTTGGATAGAGCAAGCGCCTCCTAAGCGCTAGGTCGCAGGTTCGACTCCTGCTCGGGGCGCCAGTCGAACACGCCAACGCTCTCCGTTGGTGTAGCTCAGTTGGGTGAACGCGGGGGGTTCCGGCGTATACGCCGGCCGCGTTCACGCCTCGCGGATACCGCCGCGAGGCCGGGGCCCGGAGGGCGAGCAAGCGCCTCCTAAGCGCTAGGTCGCAGGTTCGACTCCTGCTCGGGGCGCCATCTTCCCTGGTTTTTCGGATAAACCCTCGCCGGATTCCCCTGTTTGACGTAACGTTTCCCTTTAACGTGCATCCATGGGCGTATTGGAAGTAGAGGAGCGCACCATGAAGGACACCCGAGGGCTTTTGCTCCGCAGCGGTACCGACTTTCCGGCGCTACGCCGACGCCACACCAGCATTCTGCAGGTCAATCTCGGCTATTTGTGCAATCTGAGCTGCGTGCACTGCCATGTGAACGCGGGTCCGACGCGCACTGAAATGATGGAGCGCGAGACCATTGACCAGATTATCCAGGTGCTGGAGCGGGGCCGCGTCGAGGTACTGGACCTGACCGGCGGCGCGCCGGAGATGAACCCCCACTTCCGCGAGCTGGTGCGCGCCGCCCGGGCCCGCGGCGTCACCGTGATCGACCGTTGCAACCTGACCATCCTGCTGGAGCCCGGCTATCAGGACCTGCCGGAGTTCCTGGCGGAGCAGGGCGTGCAGATCGTCGCGTCGCTGCCCTGTTACCTGGAAGAGAACGTCAACGAGCAGCGTGGCAAGGGTGTCTACAGCAGCAGCATCGAGGCGATCCGCCGGCTTAACGCGGTCGGTTACGGCGACCCGGCGCTGCCCCTGGACCTGGTCTACAACCCGGTGGGCGCCCACCTGCCGCCGCCGCAGGCGGCCCTGGAGGCGGACTACCACCGTGAGTTGGATGAGCGCTTCGGCGTGCGCTTCAACCGCCTGCTGACGATCACCAATATGCCGATCAGCCGCTTCGGCGCGGTGTTACTGGCGCACAACCAGTTCAATGATTACATGCAGTTGTTGCGCGACAACTATAATCGCGACAATCTTGAAGCGGTGATGTGCCGGAACACCCTGAGCGTGGATTATCAGGGTTACCTGTACGACTGTGACTTCAACCAGATGCTGGACATGCCCCAGGGGCACCACGATCGGCGCCCCCACGTCAGTGAGCTGCTCGACGCCGACAAGGAAGGGGAGCCGGTGTACGTGGCCGATCATTGCTTCGGCTGCACCGCGGGAGCCGGCAGTAGCTGTGGAGGCGCTTTGGGATGAGCCTGAGTGTGGTAATTCCGGTGCTCGACGAGGCGAAGTGCCTGGGGCCGTTTCTGGAGATGCTTCGGGAACGCCTGGGTGAAGACGACCAGATCATCGTGGTGGACGGCGGCAGCAGCGACAACAGCGCGCTGATCGCCCGCGAGCACGCCGACCTGGTACTGCACTGCGACCGAGGCCGGGCCCGGCAGATGAACCTGGGCGCCGAACGCGCCGAAGGCGACTGGCTGTGGTTCCTGCACGCGGATTGCGGTCGGGTGGTACGCGGCCACATCCGTGCCCTGAGAACTCTGCCCAGCGACGCTGTCTGGGGCCGTTTCGACGTTCGCCTGTCCGGCAACCACCGCCTGTTCCCGCTGATCGGCCACGCCATGAATATCCGCTCACGCTGGACCGGCATCGCCACCGGCGACCAGGGCATCTTCGTGCGGCGTGACCGGTTCCTGGAGATGGGCGGCTTCCCGATGCAGCCGCTGATGGAAGACGTGGCCCTCAGCCAGCGTCTGCGGCGCCTGGCCGCGCCGGCGTGCCTGCGCCCGCGGCTGGTGGCCGACAGCCGGCGCTGGGAGGAGCACGGCGTGTGGCGCACCATGATGCTGATGTGGCAACTGCGCTGGCGCTACTGGCGCGGCGAGGACCCGGCCCGGCTGCACCGCGACTACTACCGGGAACATTACCGTCAGCAGCACCATGGCGGTTGAGCGCGATATCGCCCCCGACACCCTGCTGCTGGTCTTTGCCCGGGCGCCGCGCCGGGGCAGGGTGAAAACCCGTCTGATTCCCGAACTGGGCGAGGATGTCGCCCTGGATGTGCACCAGCGCCTGCTGGACCGCACCCTGCTGCAGGCCGCCGCTTTCCCCGGCCGCGCCAGGTTGATGCTTGATGACCACGACGACCGGCTGGCGGCCCGCGCCCGGGAAATGGGCCTGGAGGTGGGTCTGCAGCACGGCGGCGGGCTGGGCGAGCGCATGAACGCGGCGCTCAGGGACGGCCTGCGAGAGGCGCCCCGGGTGCTGCTGGTGGGCAGCGACTGTCCGGTGCTGGACCAGACCTACCTGTCCCTGGCCGTGGACGGACTCAGCGACGCGCGGGTGGTGCTGGGTGCCAGCGAGGACGGCGGCTATGTGCTGATCGGCGGCAGTGACGCGGCGGTGTGGCGCGACGGGCGTTTCCAGGGAGTTCGTCTGGGTACCGACTACGCCATGGCCGATACGCTGGTGGCGCTTAACGATACCGCCCCGGTAAGCGTGTTGCCGCCACTGTGGGACGTGGATCTTCCCGAGGACGTGGCCCGTGCCCGCACCCTGGGCGTGTTGCCCTGAATCTCATTTCCGGTACTTCCGGCTTCCTGAACCCCGCGCTTCCGGCTTAGTATATTGCCCTTCCAGGTGGTCCTTTAGGCTTAACATCGGAATCCGGGCCACCTTCAATCAAGGGAGTGAGACATGGAACAGCCACCGGTGCTCGACACCGCCGTTATCAGTGAATTGCGAGAGATCATGGGGGGCGATTTCGACACCCTGATCGCCTCCTACGTCCGCGACGGCGGACAGCGCCTGCAAGCCCTTCACGATGCCCTGGCGGCCGGCGACGCCGAGCGCGTCCGCCAGCAGGCGCACAGTTTCAAAGGCAGCAGCGGCAATCTTGGCGCATTGCGGGTGACCAGCATTTGCCTGGAGATCGAGCAGTACGCCCGTGAGCGGGATCTGGCCGCCGCCGGCACGCTGATGGAGGCACTGGAAAATCAGTTCCAGAAGTCCTGCGACGCCCTCGGCGCCTGTTGAGCGGGCAAAAAAAACCCCTCATCCAAAGGGGGTGGATGAGGGGGGGTTGTGAGCGCTATTGCTAGCGCCTTGGGGGGATACCATTTATATAACCAAAAGGTTACATGTCCCACTTTGCCCATGCTGTAAAAAGCCGTGAGCGATTGTAAAACTTGGCGGCGTTGTGGCACCACTGTGTGTCCCGGCTGCCTTCCGGCATCGGAATCGTCTGCTGAAACGCCCTGAATTTGTAAGCAATATCTTACAAGACTGTAAGCATTTCTACCAATCTTCTGTCCTCGGTTGCCCTCAATTTTTCTCCGAGGATTCTCTAAGTCATTGATATTGTTTGGGAAGAGCGGAAATCGCTCATTTCCTGACCACAGTTTTTATATATCTTTAATCCTTGCCACCCCTCCCGGTTGCTATAGTGCCTCTCGTGTTCATGGAT
>DASUNW010000082.1:0-21221 GCA_036276955.1 Alcanivorax sp.
TATCCGTCGCCCCCCTTACTGGGAAGGCACCATGGCGGAGGCCCGCGCGCTGAAGAGCATGCGGCCGCTGGCGGTGTTGCCGGACAACATCACCACCGACCACCTGTCGCCGTCCAACGCCATCCTGCTGGACAGCGCCGCCGGGGCTTACCTGGACAAGATGGGCCTGCCGGAGGAGGACTTTAACTCCTACGCCACCCATCGCGGTGACCACCTCACCGCTCAACGGGCCACGCTCGCCAACCCGAAACTGTTCAATGAAATGGTGCGCGACGAAGACGGCAACGTGGTGCAGGGTTCGCTGGCCCGGGTGGAGCCGGAAGGCAAAGTGACGCGCATGTGGGAAGCGATCGAAACCTACATGGAGCGCAAGCAGCCGCTGATCATTATCGCCGGCGCCGACTACGGCCAGGGCTCGTCCCGGGACTGGGCCGCCAAGGGCGTGGCGCTGGCCGGTGTGGAAGCCATCGTGGCGGAAGGCTTCGAGCGTATTCACCGCACCAACCTGATCGGCATGGGCGTGATGCCCTTGCAGTTCGAAGAGGGCACCACCCGCCATACGCTGGGCATCGATGGCACCGAGGTGTTCGACGTGGAAGGCGAAGCGTCGCCGCGCGCCGAATTGACCCTGGTGATGCACCGGGCCAACGGCGACGTGGAGCGCATCCCGGTGATTTGCCGCCTGGATACCGCCGAGGAAGTGTCCGTGTATTCCGCCGGCGGCATTCTGCAGCGCTTCGCCAAGGACTTCATGCAGGCCGCCAGCTAACGCGAGGATCAGTGCCATGGCTCACGCAGCCCAGATAAAAATCCCCGCCACCTACATGCGTGGCGGCACCAGCAAGGGCGTCTTCTTCAGCCTGAACGATCTGCCGGAAGCGGCACGCGTCCCCGGGCCCGCCCGGGACGCGCTGCTGCTGCGGGTAATCGGCAGCCCCGACCCCTACGGCAAGCACACCGACGGCATGGGCGGCGCCACGTCCAGCACCAGCAAGACGGTCATCCTGTCGAAAAGCGACAGCCCGGACCACGACGTGGACTACCTGTTCGGACAGGTGTCCATCGACAAGCCGTTCATCGACTGGAGCGGCAACTGCGGCAACCTGACCGCGGCGGTGGGCGCGTTCGCCATCAGCAACGGCCTGGTGGCCGCCGACCGCATTCCCGACAACGGGGTCGCGGTGGTGCGCATCTGGCAGGCCAATATCGAAAAGACCATCGTCGCCCATGTGCCGATCACCAATGGCGCTGTCCAGGAAACCGGCGACTTTGAACTCGACGGCGTCACCTTCCCCGCGGCGGAAGTGCTGATTGATTTCATGGACCCGGCGGACGGCGACGGCGCCATGTTCCCCACCGGCAACCCGGTGGACGACCTGGACGTGCCCGGCATCGGCACACTCAAGGCGACCCTGATCAACGCCGGCATTCCCACCGTGTTCGTCAACGCCGAGGACGTCGGGTACACCGGCGCCGAGCTGCAGGGCGACATCAACGAGGACGCCCGCGCGCTGGCCATGTTCGAAACTCTGCGCGCCCACGGCGCCCTGCGCATGGGGCTGATCCAGTCCCTCGACGAAGCGGAGCAGCGCCAGCACACGCCGAAGGTGGCGTTTGTCGCCAAGCCCCGTGACTATGCGGCGTCCAGCGGCAAGCAGGTGGCCGCCGCCGAGATCGATCTGCTGGTGCGGGCGCTGTCCATGGGCAAGCTCCACCATGCCATGATGGGCACGGCGGCGGTGGCGATTGGCACCGCCGCGGCGATCCCCGGTACGCTGGTGAACCTGGCGGCCGGTGGCGGCGAGCGCGACGCGGTATGCTTCGGGCACCCGTCCGGCACCCTGCGGGTGGGCGGCGAAGCCCACCAGAAGGACGGCCAATGGGTGGTCACCAAGGCCAGCATGAGCCGCAGCGCTCGTATTCTAATGGAGGGCTGGGTGCGCGTGCCCGGAGACGCTTTTTAGAAAGGAGGCTCCATGAGCAGTAACGTCGATCAGAACCTGCGCCCGGATTACGATCCGGAAATTCAGGCCATCGTGGACTATGTCCTCGATTATCGGATTGATTCCGAGGAGGCCTGGGACACCGCCCGCAACTGCCTGATCGATACGCTGGGCTGCGGGCTGCTGGCACTGCGTTTCCCGGAGTGCAGCAAGCACCTGGGGCCGATCGTGGAGGGCACCCAGGTGCCCCACGGCGCGCGGGTGCCGGGCACGCCGCACCGGCTCGACCCGGTGAAGGCGGCCTGGGACATCGGCTGCACCGTGCGCTGGCTGGATTACAACGACACCTGGCTGGCGGCGGAGTGGGGCCACCCGTCCGATAATCTCGGCGGCATCCTGGCGGTGGCCGACCATCTTTCCCAGAAAAACCTTGCCAACGGCAAACCGCCCCTGACCATCAAGGACGTGCTCGAAGCCATGATCATGGCCCATGAGATTCAGGGCGTGCTGGCGCTGGAGAACTCGTTTAACCGGGTCGGCCTGGATCACGTGCTGCTGGTCAAGGTGGCGTCCACCGCGGTGGTGGCGCGGATGATGGGCGCCAACCGCGAGCAGCTTCTGTCGGCGGTGTCCCACGCCTGGGTGGACGGCCAGGCGCTGCGCACCTACCGGCACGCGCCCAACGCGGGCTCGCGCAAATCCTGGGCCGCTGGCGACGCCACCAGCCGGGCGGTGCGCCTGGCGGACATCGCCCTGCGCGGCGAAATGGGCATCCCCGGCGCGTTGTCCGCGCCCCAATGGGGCTTCTACGACGTGTTGTTTTCCAAGACCAACAAGGACCAGAAGCTCAAGCCGGAAGAAGACCGCAAGTTCAAATTCCAGCGTGACTACGGCAGCTACGTGATGGAACAGATCCTGTTCAAGATCAGTTTCCCGGCGGAATTTCACAGCCAGACCGCCTGCGAAGCCGCCGTCACGCTGCACCCGCAAGTGAAGGACCGGCTGGATCAGATCGACCGCATCGTGCTCACCACCCACGACTCGGCGATCCGCATTATTTCCAAGCAAGGCCCGCTCGCCAACCCGGCCGACCGCGACCACTGCCTGCAGTACATGACGGCGGTGCCGCTGATCTTCGGCGACCTGGTGGCGGAGCACTACGAGGATGAATTCCACCAGGCGCACCCGATCATCGACGAGCTGCGCGACAAGATGGAAGTGGTCGAGGACGAACGCTATTCCAAGGACTACCACGACCCCGACAAGCGCTCCATCGCCAACGCGATCCAGGTGTTCTTCAAGGACGGCTCCAGCACCGATCAGGTCGCCGTGGAGTACCCCATCGGCCACCGCCGGCGCCGGGAAGAGGGCATCCCGGTGCTGGAGCAGAAGTTCAAACGCAACCTGGCGACCCGGTTCCCCGCCGCCCGGGTGGCGGAGATCATGGACCTGTGCCTGGACCCGGCGCGGCTGAACGCCACCCCGGTCAACGAGTTCATGGACCGGTTCGTGATCTAGCGCCTTCGGCGCGATGCAGGATGCAGGATGCAGGATTCAAGATGAACGCGGGCTCGGTGGTTCGGCCCTGAAACGCTCTGCCCGCGCCTGTATCCTGTATCTTGAATCCTGTATCGGCGGCGCAAGCCGCCTACTGCAGCCGACGCTGCAAGCCCGCTGTGGCAAGAATACGGGTGCTGATTTCCTCAATGGACAGCTCGGTGGCGTCCAGGTGGGGGATATTGAACTTGTTGTACAGCGCCTGCAGCGCGCGCACTTCCATATCGCACTGGCGCGGCGAGGCGTAGCGGCTGCCGGCCTTGCGCTCGCTGCGGATGGCGCTGAGCCGGTCGGCGTTGATGGTCAGGCCGAACAGTTTCTGTTTGTGCGGCGCCAGCGAATCGGGCAGGCGCAGGTCGTCGAAGTCGTCCTCGGTGAGCGGGTAGTTGGCGGCGAACAGGCCGAACTGCAACGCCAGATACAGGCAGGTCGGCGTCTTGCCGGACCGCGACACCCCCACCAGAATCACGTCCGCCTGGTCGTAATAGCGGGTGCGCGCGCCGTCGTCGTTGTCCAGCGCGAAATGCACCGCGTTGATGCGGATGCGGTACGCCTGCTGATCCCGGATCGCGTGGCTCTGGCCCACTTTATGGTTGGCGGTCACGCCCAGTTCGTCTTCCAGGGGTTTCTGGAAGGCGGTGAACAGATCCAGCACCTTGCCTTTGCAGGTGTGCAGGATGGCGCGGTGGTCGTCGTTGACCAGGGTCGAGAAGACGATCGGCGTGGCGCCGTCGGTGGTGGCCGTCCGGTCAATTCGGGCCACGGCCTCCCGGGTCAGGTCGTCGGAGGCCACGTAGGGAATCGTCACCTGCTCGAAATGGATGCCGCCGAACTGGCTAAGCAGGCTATGGCCGAGGGTCTCGGCGGTGATGCCGGTGCCGTCGGAGATAAAAAAGGCGGTTCTGGACATGGACTCGATGCTCCTTCCACAAAAGTCGTAACAGATTGCCCAATCCGGGCGGGCAAAGCGCTGATGTTTTGGGTAGAATGGCGCCTCCATTCATTCCGGTAAAGTTTAGGGAGACGACCTTGGCGGAATACGTAGTCTGGTTTCAGGATCTGGGCAAGGGCGATGTCGAGCGCGTCGGTGGCAAGAATGCCTCCCTTGGCGAGATGATCAGCAACCTGGCGGCGGCCGGCGTGTCCGTCCCGGGCGGTTTTGCGACCACCGCGGAAGCGTTCCGCGACTTCCTTGAGCACAACGATCTTACCACCAAGATCAATGATGCTCTCGGCGCGCTGGACGTGGAAGACGTGGTGGCCCTGGCGGAAACCGGTGAGAAGATCCGTAAATGGGTGGTGGATGCCCCCTTCCAGCCGGAGCTGGAAACGGCGATCCGCGACGCCTACGAAAAAATGGGTGGCGGCGATGGCGAACTGCCGGTGGCGGTGCGTTCCTCCGCCACCGCGGAAGATCTGCCCGACGCCTCCTTCGCCGGTCAGCAGGAAACCTTCCTCAATATTCGCGGCCTGGACCATGTGATGGTGGCGGTGAAGGAAGTGTTCGCCTCCCTGTTCAACGACCGTGCCATCAGCTACCGGGTGCACCAGGGCTTCGACCACAAACTGGTGGCGCTGTCCGCCGGTGTGCAGCAAATGGTGCGTTCGGAAACCGGCGCCGCCGGTGTGATGTTCACCCTGGACACCGAATCCGGTTTCCGCGACGTGGTGTTCATCACCGCCTCCTACGGTCTCGGTGAGATGGTGGTGCAGGGCGCCGTGAACCCGGATGAATTCTATGTCCACAAGAAAACGCTGCTGAACAAGCGGCCCTGCATCTTGCGCCGTAATCTCGGCAGCAAAATGCAGAAAATGGTCTACGGCAGCGAAGCCAGCGCCGGCAAGTCGGTGCAGACCGTGGATGTGGACGCCGCCGAACGGCTGCGTTTCTGCCTCACCGATGCGCAGGTCGAGGATCTTTCCCGCCAGGCCATCGAGATCGAAAAACACTACGGCATGCCCATGGATATCGAGTGGGCGCTGGACGGCGACGACGGCAAGCTGTACATCGTCCAGGCCCGCCCGGAAACCGTGAAAAGCCGTTCCGACGCCTCCGTCATGGAACGTTACCTGCTCAAGCAGACCGGCAAGGTGCTGGTGGAAGGCCGCGCCATTGGCCAGCGCATCGGCGCCGGTCCGGTGCGCATCGTCTCAAACATCAAGGAAATGGACCGCGTGCAGCCCGGCGACGTGCTGGTCACCGACATGACCGATCCGGACTGGGAACCGGTGATGAAGCGCGCCGCCGCCATCGTCACCAACCGGGGCGGGCGCACCTGCCACGCGGCGATCATCGCCCGCGAGCTGGGCGTGCCGGCCATCGTCGGTTGCGGCGATGCCACCGAGCAGCTCAAGGACGGTCAGCAAGTGACCGTGTCCTGTGCCGAGGGCGACACCGGCAACATTTACGAAGGCAACCTGGACTTCGACATCCAGCGCAACTCCATCGAGTCCATGCCCAAGCTGCCGTTCAAGATCATGATGAACGTGGGCAACCCGGACCGGGCCTTCGACTTCGCCACGCTGCCCAACCAGGGCGTGGGTCTGGCGCGTCTGGAGTTCATCATCAACCGGATGATCGGCGTGCACCCCAAGGCGCTGCTCAACTACGACAGCCTGCCGCGCGACGTCAAGCAGGCCGCCGATAAGCGCATCGCCGGCTACGGCGATCCGGTCGACTTCTACGTGGAGAAGCTGGTCGAGGGCATCGCCACCCTGGCCGCCGCCTTCCACCCGGAAAAAGTGATCGTGCGTCTGTCGGACTTCAAGTCCAACGAATACGCCAACCTGATCGGCGGCAGCCTCTACGAGCCGAGCGAAGAGAACCCGATGCTCGGTTTCCGGGGCGCCAGCCGCTACATCAGCGAGAACTTCCGCGATTGCTTCGAGCTGGAATGCCGCGCCATCAAGAAGGTCCGCGAGCAGATGGGCTTCACCAACGTGGAAGTGATGGTGCCATTCGTGCGCACCCCGGGCGAGGCCGAGCAGGTGATCGATCTGCTCGCCAAGAACGGGCTCAAGCGCGGCGACGAAGGCCTGCGGGTGATCATGATGTGCGAGCTGCCCACCAACGCGCTGCTCGCCGATGAGTTCCTGCAGTACTTTGACGGCTTCTCGATCGGCTCCAACGATCTGACCCAGCTGACCCTGGGCCTGGATCGGGATTCCGGTATCGTCAGCCACCTGTTCGACGAGCGTGACCCGGCGGTGAAGGCGCTGCTGAAGATGGCCATCGACGCCTGTAATGCCCAGGGCAAGTATGTGGGCATCTGCGGGCAGGGCCCGTCCGATCATCCGGATCTGGCGCGCTGGTTGATGGACCAGGGTATTTCCTCGGTGTCCCTGAATCCGGATTCGGTGATGGCCACCTGGTTCTACCTGGCGGAAAACCTCGTCGATTAACCCTGACGTGGTCTCCACCCCTGAAAAGCCCGGCCTCGCGCCGGGCTTTTTTATGGGTGCGCCAGGCATGGCGCGAAGCGCCATAGATTGGCGCTGTCCCGGCCCGCCGTGGTGGCCGCCCGGGACGACTTGGGGGTGCAAGTCCTCTGTGGGCCCGGCAAGGGGAACCACTAGCTGAACGGCAAGGGTGTCCGCCGTGAGGTGGAATCTGAAGGAAGCCGAAGGCAAAGCACTGGCCTGACGAATAGAAATCGCATACGAGGCGGCCGTCGCGGGTGAGAAGGCCCATATCTTCAAAGCCCGGTACTTGCACGGAAGCGACGGACGTAGATGCGGCGGGCATAAGTGTGAAGGTCGCGCGTCTTACCCTGGGAGGTCTGTCGTCCTGCCACTGTGCTACCGGCGCCGCGAGGTGCCGGGATGGGGCGACAGAAGTCAGCCGAGGTCGTAGTAGACGGTTTAACCCACCGTTGAAGGGCCGAACAAGGTCTGCCGTTAGTAGGCGGCGGGCACTCACCGACGGTTATGGAAGGCAGGAGTGAACCGGATGGTTCAATCGGACGAACGAGGACCGGGGCGGAACCCCGAGATGCGTGCGCCTGGTGCCGAGACGGCGGTGGCGTCCCGCTCGTGGACGAACGCGGAGCCGAGCGCGCTGATGGAGGCCGTGCTGGAGCGCGGCAACCTGATGCGGGCGTATCAACGGGTGGTCCGTAACAAGGGAGCCGCGGGCGTGGACGCCATGACCGTGGGCGACCTGAAGGGCCACCTGCAACGACACTGGCCGGCGATCCGGGAACGGATACACGCCGGTCACTACCAACCGAGCGCGGTGCGCCGGGTGCGCATCCCGAAGCCACAGGGTGGTGAACGGGCACTGGGCACCCCGACGGCCCAGGACCGCCTGATCCAACAGGCGCTGCATCAGGTGCTGAGTCCGTTGCTGGAGCCGACGTTCTCGGCGTCCAGTTACGGGTTCCGGCCAGGACGCAGCGCCCATCAGGCGGTCAGCGCGATGCGGGGTCACATCGAGGAAGGCCATCGGTGGGTAGTGGACATCGATCTGGAAGCGTTCTTCGATCGGGTGAACCACGATGTGCTAATGGGCCTGCTGGCGCGCCACGTCGACGACCCGCGTGTTCTGAAGCTGGTTCGAGCTTACCTGGAAGCGGGAGTGATGGACGGTGGGCTGGTAAGCCCGAGGCGGGCAGGGGCGCCGCAAGGCGGCCCTCTGTCGCCGTTACTGTCCAATCTGCTGCTGACGGAACTGGACCGGGAACTAGAACGGCGGGGTCACCGGTTCTGCCGCTACGCGGACGACTGCAATATCTACGTTCGCAGTAAGCAAGCGGGAGAACGGGTGATGGCGAGCGTCACGCGGTTCCTGGAGGAACGGCTCAAGCTGCGGGTGAACGCCGTGAAGAGCGCGGTTGACCGCCCGTGGCATCGCCGCTTCCTGGGCTACAGCGTGACTTGGCACCGCCGGACACGGCTGCGGGTGTCGCCGGAGAGCGTACAACGGCTCCGGTCGACACTTCGCGATGTGCTCCGACGGGGTCGGGGCCGTTCGCTGTCGCATACCCTCGAAGTGCTGGCTCCGATCCTGCGGGGCTGGGCGGCGTACTACCAACTCACCGCATCCAAGCGCGCCTTGGAGACGGTGGACGGCTGGCTGCGCCGCAAACTGCGAGGGATCCTGTGGCGGCAATGGAAACGTCCCACGACAAGGGCGCGTGTGCTGATGAGGCTGGGGTTACCGGAAGTGCGAGCGTGTCACAGCGCGAGCAACGGTCGAGGGCCGTGGTGGAATAGCGGCGCCTCGCACCTGACTGTGACCTTGCCGAACCGGTACTTCGCGAGGTTGGGACTGGTGTCGTTGGTGGATACGGTAGTGAGGCTTCAGAGCCGACCTTGAACCGCCGTGGTACGGAACCGTATGCCCGGTGGTGTGAGAGGACGGGGGCGGCGACGCCCCCTCCTACTCGATTTCATCGTGCTTAAGCCGGGCGGGTTCTCTCCAGCCGGGGTCGCGGGTCTGTGTCAGGCCCGCTCCGGGGTGAGATTCCGGTGTTCCCGGTTATCGCTGGTGCCGAACCTTTCTACAAAGGTTGGGGTTTGTGCGAGTCGTAGGTCGGGTTACGGCCTTCGGCCTAACCCGACAATCGTTGAGTGCGGCGCCCACCATTGGTGTCGGGTTACGCTTCGCTAACCCGACCTACGCGGCTGGACCCGTGGCGGTGAATTTTCCCAGGAGCGCCGGGATCGGGTGTGCCCGTCCAGGACCGTGTTTGGCCAGGGACGGCCAAACGCGAGCCTACAGGGATGTATTCATGGCGTGTCCTGGACGGGCACACCCGATCCCGGTGCGGGCTTTCTGGAGGGAACACCGATCCGGGACGACTCACCAATCGCATGCTAAGGTTGGCGGCATCGCAGGGGAGGAGAGCGCGGAATGTTCCATCGCCTGATCCGCACGCTGGATCTTTACGACGGGCTGCGGCTGCCGGTGCAAATCGGCCGCGAGGAATTGCTACTGATTCATGAGGACGGCGGCACCTGGCTGGTGCAACGGCGCTGCCCGCACGGCGAGTTTCCACTGGAAAGAGCCTCGGTACGTGGCGAGGTGCTGCGCTGCCCCGGGCACGGGCTGGAGTTTTCCCTGCGCAGCGGCCAGTGCCGCGGCTCGCAGGGCTATTGTCTGAAGCGTTACCGGATTGATTACGACGGCCCCTGGATCGGGGTCAGCGATCTCTAGCAGCCTGCTAGCGGCTGGCGACCGCGTCTTCCTGGGACAGCTGAAGCTGGTAGCGCAAGCGCAGTTCCTTGACCTTTTTCACGTAGGCCTGGGTTTCCGGGAACGGCGGGATGCCGCCATAACGCCGCACGTTGCCTTCGCCGGCGTTGTAAGCCGCCAGAACCTGGTCCAGGGTGCTGAATTTATTCTGCAGATAGGCCAGGAAGCGGGTGCCGCCGTTGATGTTGGCGTCCGCGTCGAACGGGTCGGACACGTTCAGGTAGCGGGCGGTGTTCGGCATCAGTTGCATCAAACCCTGGGCGCCGGCCCGGGAAACCGCATGGCGGTCGAACAGGGACTCAGCGTGGATCACCGCTTTCACCAGGGCCGCTTCGACGCCGAAATCGCTGGCGGCGCGCTCGATCATGGCGTCGTAGCGGTCCCGCTGGGCAGCGCTTAGCGCGGTGGGCGTGTAGGTCCAGCCCTTGCGGACGGACAGCAGGGTATAGCTGGCGTCCACCCGGCCACGGGGCTTGTCCGTGAACAGGATTTCACCGCCGTCGCCACGGTAGGTGTAGATGTTTTCCGCGATCGCTGGCATCGACACCCCCAGTGCCAATACCAGGCCGCAAACCCCCGGTAATTTCATTTTTTTATCTCGTACTGATTTTACATCCCGATTCTAATTGAGAGTGATACCACAGTATTAGCCACCGGGCTAGGTTTGGGGGGCAGCTTGTCCGCCGTGGTTCTCACCTTTTAGCATCAGGCATCGATTTTCCACGGCCAACCCGTATGGCGGGGCCGGGTTATAGTGATAGCATGGCTTCCGGCGTTTAAAGGAGGTCCTATGCTCTCCGAGCAGTTGCATGCCTGGGTCAATGTGCTGACCACCTGGCTGGCCTTGGGCCTGCTGTTGATGGTGTTTCTGGCGACCGTGGCCGCCATGGTCCTGTGGGTGCAGGACCGCTATTTTCAAAAGGCCCACGCGATTCGCCGCAATTACCCGCTGATCGGGCGTTTTCGGTACTTTTTCGAGCACATCGGTGAGTTTTTCCGTCAGTACTTCTTCGCTATGGATCGCGAGGAGTTGCCCTTCAACCGCGCCCAGCGCAGTTGGGTGTACCGCGCCGCCAAGGATCTCAGCAACACCGTCGCCTTCGGCACCACCAAGCAAAACACCGCCGGGCGCATTGTCTTCCTCAACACCCCGTACCCGACCCTGGAAAAAGACGCCGCCGAAACCCTGCCGCTGATGATCGGCCCCCACGCCGACCAGCCCTTCGTGGCGCGCAGCTTTCATAATGTCTCGGCGATGAGCTTCGGCGCGCTTTCCGCGCCCGCCGTGCGGGCACTGTCGCGGGGCGCCGGCCAGGCCGGCTGCTGGTTGAACACCGGCGAGGGCGGCCTCACCGAAATGCACCTGGAAGGGCACTGTGATGTGGTGTTCCAGATCGGCACGGCCTATTACGGCGTACGCGACGAAGAGGGCAATCTGAGCGACGAAAAGCTCCAGGAGATGGCCCGCCTGCAGTCGGTGAAAATGTTCGAGATTAAACTCAGCCAGGGCGCCAAACCGGGCAAGGGCGGCATTCTGCCGGCGGAAAAAGTCACCCCGGACATCGCCCGCATTCGCGGCATACCGGCGGGGCAGGCGTCGGTGAGTCCCAACGGCCAGCCCGGTGTTCGAAGCGCCGGCGATCTGCTGGACATGATCGAGCGGGTGCGGCGGGTGACCGGTAAACCCACCGGCATCAAAACGGTGATCGGCTCCTGGCAATGGCTGGAAGACCTGTTCATGGAGATCCATGAGCGTGGCCTGGAGAGCGCGCCGGATTTCATCACCGTGGACAGCGGCGACGGCGGCACCGGCGCCGCGCCCATGTCGTTGATGGACGATGTGGGCCTGAACCTGGCCGAATCCCTGCCGCTGGTGGTGGACCTGCGCGATGGCTTCGCGCTGCAGGATCGGATTCGGATCATCGCCTCGGGCAAGTTGATCACCCCCTCCATGGTGGCCTGGGCGATCGCCATCGGCGCGGATTTCTGTGTGTCCGCGCGCGGCTATATGTTCGCGCTGGGTTGCATCCAGGCGATGCAGTGCAACCGCAATACTTGTCCCACAGGCGTTACCACCCATAACCCGCGCCTGCAGCGGGGCCTGGTGCCCAGTGATAAAGGCCGCCGGGTGGCGCATTTCCACGCCAACCTGGTCAAGGAAGTGGAGACCATCGCTCACGCCTGTGGGGTGGGGGAGCCGCGTCAGTTACGCCGGCACCACGCGCGCATGGTCAACGCCAACGGCGACTCCATGCCGCTGGAAGAGTTGTGGCCGCCGATCGAACCGGGGCTCTACCTGCGCCAGGGTCGGCCCAGCCTGCACGCGCCGTTCGCCCGGTTCCGGGTCGGCGCCTAGACGCGGCGGCATAAGGCCACGCTATCAATACCATTGAGTGCCAGGCCTTGTTCTTCACCGGCTGGTCGCCACAATAGCGCCATTGAGAAGCGGTCTACGATTAAGGAGAGTGTTTTGTCTGACGAATTCGATCTGGTGGTCATCGGCGCCGGTTCCGGTGGTGTGCGCGCCGCGCGTATGGCCTCCGGTCACGGCGCCCGGGTGGCGATTATCGAGGAACGCTTCTTCGGCGGCACCTGTGTCAACGTGGGCTGTGTCCCCAAAAAGCTGTTCGCCTACGGCGCCGGCTTTCCGGAAGAGTTCGAGTTGGCCGCCAGCTACGGCTATCAACTGGACGGCTGGCGCTTCGACTGGAACACCCTGCGCGACAACAAGACCCGTGAGATCGAACGGCTGAACGGCATCTACAACCGCATCCTGGATAACGCCGGGGTCACGGTTTTCGAAGGCCACGGCCGTATCGAAGGGCCCGGCCGCGTGTCCGTGGACGGCGACCGCGTTCTGGAGTGCAAGAACATTCTGATCGCCACCGGCGGCAAGCCGCACGTGCCGGAGCTGCCGGGCGACGATCTGGTGCGCATCTCCGACGATCTGTTCTATCTGGAAACGCTGCCGAAAAAAGTCGCCGTGGTCGGCGGCGGCTACATCGCAAGCGAGTTCGCGTCGATTCTTAACGGCCTGGGTGTGGAGGTGCATCAGCTGTACCGCCGCGACCTGATTTTGCGCGGCTTCGACGGCGAGATCCGCGAGTTCGTCGCCGAGCGTATGGCCGCGTCCGGCATCCAGATTCATGTGAACACCGATGTCAGCGCCATCGAAGGCGAGGCCGACGGCGAGAAAACCCTGCGTCTGCTGAACGGCGACAGCCTGGTGGTCGACGAAGTGTTCTACGCCACCGGCCGGGTGCCCAAGCTGGACGGCCTGTTCGCCGACGGCGTGCAAGTGCAAACCCGCGACAACGGCGCGGTGATCGTCGACGACGCCTTCCAGACCAGCGAGCCGGGCATCTACGCCCTGGGCGACGTCACCGACCGCCTGCAGTTGACGCCGGTGGCGCTGGCCGAGGGCATGTGGCTGGCGGCGCATCTGTTCGGTGAGCACAAACCGAAAGCACCGCTGGACTACCGCGACGTGCCCACCGCCGTTTTCTGTCACCCCAACATCGGCACCGTCGGGCTGAGCCAGGAAGAAGCGCTCGCCGAGTACGGCACCATCCGCGTCTACAAAAGCCAGTTCCGGCCGATGCGCTACACGCTCAGCGACATCCAGGAAAAATCCATGATGAAGCTGATCGTCGACGACGCCAGCGACCGGGTGGTGGGCCTGCATATGGCCGGCGAAGAATCCGCCGAGATCACCCAGGGTTTCGCCGTGGCGGTGCGCATGGGCGCCACCAAAGCGGACTTCGACGCCACCGTGGGCATTCACCCCACTTCGGCGGAGGAGCTGGTCACGATGCGCGACGGTGAGACTGTCAGCGGCTGATTTCGCTTGTTGGACGAGTCACAGTCGTTCCAGCGTCACCGGCAGGCCGTCCTTGGGCACCGGCAGGCTGGTGGTGTCCACCGGCATCACATAGTCCGCCGGCACCCGCCAGCGGTACTTCAACAGCACCTGGTGCAACACCGCCTTCACCTGCATGTCGGCGAAATGCAGGCCGATGCATTTGTGCGCGCCGCCGCCGAAGGGTACCCAGGCGTAGGGGTGCACTTTGTCCTCGCGGCGGCCGTCGCTGAAGCGTTCCGGATCGAAGTGCTCCGCGTCCGGCCAGTACTCCTCCATGTAGTGGGTGAAGTAGGGCGCCACGGTGATAAAGCTGCCCTTGGGAATATGGAAGCCGTCGTACTCCACGTCGCGCACCGTGCGGCGGGGTAGCGACGGTACCGGCGCGCACAGGCGCAGTGCTTCTTTCATCGCCAGACCGATGCCCGGCAATTTCTCCAGATCCTCGTACTCCAGTTGGGTTTTTCCCAATGCCAGGCTTTCTTCGCGAAGACGTTCCTGCCACTCCGGCGCGCGGGCCAGGTGATAGAAGAGGTTGGAGAGTGTGATGGTGGTGGTGTCGTGCGCCGCCATCATCAGAAAGATCATATGGTTGACCACGTCGTCGTCGGAGAAGCGGTCGCCGTCCTCGGTGGTGGCGTGGCAGAGGGCGCTGAACAGGTCGTTGTCCTCCTGGCCCCGTTTCACCGGAATCTCATCGCGGAACAGTTGTTCAAGCACCCGTCGCCCGCGCAACCCCTTGGACCAGCGCAGCCCCGGCACCGGAAAGCGCAGCAGGGCGGTGCCGGCGCGCACCGTGTCCACGAACGCCCGGTTGACCTGTTCCGAGCGGGGCCCCAGTTCCTGGCCCATGAACACATCGGTGGCCAGATCCAGGGTCAGCCGCTTGACCCTCGGCAGCACCTTGATGCCGCCCTCCGGCCAGGCTTCCAGGCCGGCGGCGATGCGCGGACCCATACGCTCCAGATAGCCGCGCAGGGCGTTTTTGGTGAACGCCTGCTGCATGATGCGCCGGTGCCAGCGGTGCTCTTCGAAATCCAGCAGCATGATGCCGCGGTGGAAAAATGGGCCGATAAAAAAGTCCCAACCGCCGTGGTTGGAGAACAGATCGCCTTTATTCATCAGCACGAACTGGTTGGCGTCCGGCCCCAGCATCTGCACCACGCGCAGGCCGAACAGCCGGGTCCAGGAAACCGGACCATACTGGTCGTAACGCTGTCGCATCAGGCCCACTGGATCACGCATACTGGTCAAAGTGTGCCCGACCAGTGGCCAGCCCGGATCTCCCGGGACCGCCTTAAGGGGGCTGCCCGTTGGAACAGGCGCAAAGGGTGTAACGGCGCTCATCGATCACTCCGTGGTAAACATGGTGTATATCTATACTGAGCGCAAACCGGGAAGCGGGACAAGGGGGGGTAAATGTCTTTCTGTTGTACATTTACCCGCCGCTGGCCAGGGAACGATCAATCCGCCGCAGGCGGCATGGCGTGCGCGCCGCCGGCACTCTTCAACGGCTTGTTAACGGGGTTATCCACAGTTTTTGTGGACGAAGGATGACAGCCGCCCACGTCGCTGCGGCCTGGGAGCCGTTCCGGCCCCTGTGTATCATTGCGCCATTCAGGTAAGGAGAACCGTGCATGCGAACCGTGGTGTTTAATCAGAAAGGCGGTGTGGGCAAATCCAGCATCACCGTGAATCTGGCGGCGATCAGCGCCGCCCGGGGGAACAAGACTCTGGTGGTGGATCTCGATCCGCAATGCAACGCCAGCCAGTACCTGTTGGGCATGGGCGCGTATCAGCAAGAGCAGGGACCGACGCCCAACATCGGCACCTTTTTCGCCCAGACGCTGTCCTTCAAGCTCAAGGAAAAAGCGCCCCGCGATTATGTCCACCTCACCAAGTTCGAGAATCTGTATGTATTGCCGTCCGACGGCGAGCTGGGCGAGGTGGAGCATCTGCTCGAATCCAAGCACAAGATCTATAAGCTGCGTGGCCTGCTGAAAAGCCTGGCGCGGGAATTCGACGCCATCTACGTGGACACCCCGCCGGCGTTTAACTTCTATACGCTGTCCGCGTTGATCGCCGCCGACCGGGTGCTGATCCCGTTCGATTGCGACGCCTTTTCCCGCAAGGCGCTTTATTCGCTGCTGGAAAACATCCAGGAGACCCGCGAGGACCACAACGAAGACCTGCGTGTGCAGGGGATCGTGGTCAACCAGTACCAGCCGCGCGCCCGGTTGCCGAAGGAGCTGGTGGCCTCGCTGGTGGAGGAGGGCCTGCCGATTCTGGAGAGCAAGCTCTCCGCCAGCGTCGCCATGCGTGAATCCCACCAATGCGCCACGCCGCTGATCAACTGGAATCCCAAACACAAGCTGAGCCTGGAGTATCAGGCGCTTTATAAGGAACTCAGTGGTCCCGGCCGCTAACCCGGCGCAATATTGCGCATTGGTAAAAGAGCGCGCTATGTACTATCTTTGCCGCGTTTGTCCTTGGGTTGGGCAACAAAAAGAAACCCAATAGGAGATGCTATGCGAACCTTTTCCAGGGGCGCCTTGGCGGTGGTGTTAACGACGATCGGCCTGACGGCCCCCATGCTCGCGGGCGCGGCCTTGAGTCGAGCCCAGTTGGAACATCTTGAGCACCACCTTTGGCAAGTGCGCACGGATTACCACATGTATTCCGTCATGGACGGCAACGATACCTACCGGGTCGCCCTCAATGAAGCGACTCAACAAGCCGCCGAGGCGCTTGATGACCTGCGCCTGGCCGGCGAGTCCGACGCCGAGCGCGCACTAGTCACCCGTCTTACCGAGCAGTGGCGGCAAATGGCCGCCGACCAGGCACTGCCGAACCCGGCGGACGCTCAGGCCGAACAGGCACCCGGCGACCCGCGGCGGCTGGACAGCGTGCCGGCGCGCATGGCGGCCGAGATCAACGGGTTCGAAGGCGCCACCGGCGGCGACTACGATGACGTGCACGCGCTGATCAGCGAGCTCCAGCATCTGACCTCGTCCTATGTCGCGATCATCGCGGGCAAGGACGACGAAGGGCAACCGCTCCAGGACCGTAGCGCGTTTGAACAGGCGGTGCCGGCGTTCTCCGACCGACTGGAGAAAACCAGGAACGCCCATCGTAGCGACGGCAATCTCAATCGGACCCTGGAGCAGGCGGCGTTGAAGTGGGGGTTCATTCGCTCTTCAATGCTCAAGTTTGGCGACCAGGCGGTGCCGTTCCTGGTTTACCGCTATACCTCGCAGATAACCAGCAGCCTGCAGCAAGCGGTGGAACTGGCTACCTCCGAGGTCGCCAAGCCCACCATTGGTCCGCCGCCCGGGTAACGTCTAATCGGCACGCGCCTCCAACCAATCGGCGATCACCCGCCAGCATTGGCCGGGCGCCTTGCTGCCGGCGAACACCCCGGCGTGGCCGCCGGGAGCCTCCACAAACCGCTTTTCGCGACTGCCCACCACCTTCAGAATTTCCCGCGCCGCGCGCAGACTGACGATGCGGTCGGTGCGCCCGCCGAACGCCAGCAGGTCCTGGGTAATCGCGCGGAAGTCCACATAGCGTCCGCCGATGCTCAAACGGCCGTCGGCGAGGCTGTTGGCGAGCACCATTTTCTCGATCACTTCGCGAACCACCGCGCCAGGGTAGTCGACCATATCGTTGAACCACTGGCCCATGGTCATGTACTCGGTGAGATAGTCCCGGTCGCCCATGTTGCGCAGCAGATCCACGTAGGACTGCACCAGCCCCGGCGGGTTGGTCATCTTGAAGCCCAGGGACAGCAAGCTGGCGGGGATGTGGAACAGCTTGCTGTCGAGCGGCTCGAGGCGCACCTGGAACCAGTCGTGGGCCTGCATGGCGGGAATCGCCGCGAGGCTGAAAATCTTGCCGAAAGGTCCGCTTTTATGAAAGTTCACCGGGCTGGCGATGGTGGAAAGACTGCGCACCGGGGCCTCCGGGTGGCTGCCCAGATACAACATGCAGAGCAGCCCGCCCATGCAGTAGCCGAGCAGGTTCACCTGGTCGGAACCGGTATGCTCGCGAACCCGCTCGACCACCTGCGGCAACCACTGGTTCACGTAGGTGTCCAGGTCCAGGTCGCGGTCGGCCTGGGACGGCTGGCCCCAGTCGATCAGGTAGACGTCATGGCCACGTGCCATCAGGTAACGGACCATGGAACGGTTGGGCATCAGGTCGTAGGTCCAGCAATGGATACCCAGTGCCGGCACCAGAATCAGCGGGATGCGATGTTTTTCCCGGCTCACCGGGATTTCCTCATCGCCCACCGGAATCCGCGCCATGGGCGGCAGGCTGTAATGGCGCAGCGCCATGATGCCGTTGCGATAAATTTCGTCCCAGGGCGTTTTGTCGGTCTGAATGAAGCGCCGCGGGTGGCGGCGGCGTTCGACCATATGACCCAAAGCGCGCAGTGAGGATTTCACGGAAGGGCGTGGTGCCATGGAGGCTCCGCTGATAGCAATTGATCCGGAGTAAGGGTAGGCGGTAATCTTGCCGGGCCCGCAGTAACAGAGCATTGGCCGCCGTGACAAATTCAAAGCCCCCCTATACCCGTATGGACGTCTGTAACCGCTCCCTGGAGACAGTGCGTCACTCCCGCAACCTGGGTATGGAAGTGCTCAGCGCCGAAGAAGATGGAGTGCGTGTGCGCCTGCCCTGGCGCGACGATCTGGTCGGCAACCCGGACACCGGCGTGCTGCACGGTGGCGCCATCTTCGCGATGATGGATCAGGCCGGCGGCATGGCGAACAGCTGTCGCCTGTACCCCAATTTCGAAATCACACCGACCATCGATTTCCGTGTCGATCATCTGCACGCGCCGACACCGGGCAAGGCGGTGATCTGCTACGCCAGCTGCTACCGGCTCACGCCCAACGTCACCTTCGTGCGGCTGACCACGTGGGAAGAGGGCGAGGAAGACGGTGAGCCGGTGGCCACCGGCCTGGCCACCTACACACGTATGAAACTGGATAAAAACGGGCGGGTGGTGTCCTGATGACCGATACGCTGAAAGCCCTGATTGAAGCCTGCCGGAACGGCGACGCCAACTACCAGGACCTGGTGGACCGGGTGCCATACGCCCGCTTTCTGGGCATCGAACTGCTGGTCCAGGGGGAGGAACTGACTTTCATTCTGCCGCGCAACGAAGACAACATCGGCAACCCCACCTTGCCGGCGCTGCACGGCGGCGCCGTGGCCGGCTTCATGGAGCAGGCCGCGATCATTTTCATCCTGCTGGAAATGGGCGAACCGAAGGTGCCCAAGACCATCGATTTCACCATCGACTATCTGCGCGCGGGCCTGTTCCGCGACACCTTCGCGGAATGCCGCATCACCCGCCTGGGCCGGCGCATCGCCAATGTCCATATCAGCGCCTGGCAAAAACGCCGGGAAGAGCCGATCACCATCGCCCGTGCCCACTTCCTGTTGTCCGAAGAGAATAACTGACGTTTTCTTTTGTTACCCACCGGCGGCGGCGATAGGACAACGAAGGTGATATATTAGCGGGCTGATAGGAGGCCCTCTTTGTCACTTTCGCCGGTTGCCAGGTCGTCGACCTTTACCCAAACCCTGCTGCTCGCCGCCGTGGGCGTGACCGCCCTGGGCCAGACCCTGGTGTTCACACTGCTGCCGTCGCTGGGTCGGGCCACCGGCCTGGCCGATATTCAAGTGGGGCTGATCATCAGTTGTTCGTCGCTGGCCTTCGCCCTGGCCAGCCCGGTGTGGGGTTACCTGAGCGAACTCTACGGCCGCCGGCCGATTCTGATCATCGGGCTGAGCGGCTATGCGATCGGCACCTTACTGTTCGCCCTGGTGTTCCAGGCCGGGCTGGCCGGCTGGGTAAGCGGCGGCGCCCTGGTGGCGCTGCTGGTCGCCGCGCGCATGAGTCAGGCGGTGATCATGGCGGCCACGCCGCCCTCCGCCGCCGCCTACACGGCGGACATCACCGCCCCGGAAGCGCGTACCCGTGGCATGGGGCGTATCGGCGCGGCCAATAACCTGGGCACCGTTCTGGGGCCGGGCATCGGCGGCATACTGGCGGCGGTGGCGTTGGTGCTGCCGCTCTATCTGGTCGCCGGCCTGGTCGCTATGATGGCGCTGTTCATACTGCTCTTCCTGCCGCCGTCGCCGTATCGCGGTGAGCCGCCGGTGCAGCGGTGGCGTACGGTGCTGGCCACCGGCCTGCGCGCCTACACCGATCGCCGCTTCCGCGATTTATTAATCACCGGGGTGGTGCTGTTCATGAGCTTCGCCCTGGTGCAGCAGACTCTCGGTTTTTTGTTTCAGGACGCGCTCAACATGTCGCCGACGGAAGCCGCCGGGGCGCTGGGCACCGCCATGATGGCGGCGGCGATCACTTCGCTGACCGGTCAGATTCTGGTGGTGCAATGGCTGCGGGCCCCGGCGTTGGTTCTGCTGGCGTTGGCGGTGCCGGCCATCGGTCTGGGCGCCGGCGTGTTGTGGCTGTTCGACAGCCGTGTCGGCATGACCCTGGCGGTGATGCTGGTGGGGATGGGGATCGGGTTCGGCATGCCGGCGATCATGTCACTGGCGAGCCTGAGGGTGGACAGCTCGGAGCAGGGCAGGGTGGCCGGTCTGGCCAGTGCGTGTCCGGCATTGGGGTTCGTGCTCGGGCCTTTGGTGGGCACCGGGTTGTACACCATCGACCACCGCTTCCCGTACATGCTGGTGGTGGCTTTGATGGTGCCCCTGGCGGTGCTGGTCTGGCGGCTGCGCCGGGCCAACACCGCCTGAGGCGGTCGCGCTAACCCTTTACGTTATCCTTTGTAAGGAATCAGGGTCAGTTCCACGCGGCGGTTCTGCTGTCGACCGGAAGCGGAGCTGTTATCCGCTATCGGCTGGGTTTCCCCGAAGCCGACCACGTCCATGCGCACGGCTTGTACGCCGTAGCCGCTGAGAACGTCGGCCACCGCCTGGGCGCGCTGCTGGGAAAGCAGCAGGTTATAGCGGTCGCCGCCGGTGCTGTCGGTGTGGCCGGCAATCTGCAACATGGTGGAGTCGTATTCCTTGAGCACTTCGGAAACCGAGTCCAGTACCGAACGGAACGAAGACTTCACCCGGGTGCTGTCGGTATCGAAGGTGATGTTACCGGGCATGTTGAGGATGATGTTCTCACCGCTCCGGGTAACGGAAACCCCGGAGCCTTCCAGTTTCTGACGCAGCTTCGCTTCCTGGACGTCCATGTAATAGCCCACGCCGCCACCGGCGATGGCGCCGATACCGGCCCCGGCCAGGGCCCGTTCTTTGCGCTCCTTGGCGCTGTCCGAGGTGGCGATACCGATCAGCGCGCCGCTCACCGCGCCGATGGCGGCGCCGCTGGCGGCCTTGGAGGTTTGTTTTTCACCGGTGTAGGGATTGATGGTGGTGCAGGCGGACAGGGACAGGGCCCCGGCCAGTAAGAGGCATCCGGCAGTGCGTTTCATCATTGCTCCTTATTATCCATTGTTCCTGAGTGGCTCAACAATAAGCGATCAGGGTAGCGAAACCATAGCGGTGCGGTAAAAATCGGTAAAGTAGGGTAGCGCAGGGATGCGACCGCCACCGCGAAAATTAGATGCTCGGTTCCCTCCAGCATGGGTCGCGGGTCTGTGTTCTGCCCTTCCGGGAACGCCGCGAGTAC
>DASUNW010000083.1:0-21917 GCA_036276955.1 Alcanivorax sp.
CCGGGAAGCTCACCATGCCCCGCAGGCGGGTTTTCCAGGCTCCGGCGGGCGCGTTGTGGCCCACGTGGATGGCGGCCGGCGCGGTGCCCAGGTTGGACTGGAAGCTGGTGCGCCGGATGCCTTCCACTTTCAGCGACCGGACCAGCCCGAAGCAGGCGATCAGAAGCACCACCGAGAACGGCAGCGCTGAAGCGATGGTCGCCGATTGCAGCGCGCCCAGGCCGCCGGCCAGCATCAAGGTGATGGCCACCAGACCTTCGGAGCTGGCCCAGAAAATGCGCTGCCATACCGGCGTGTCGTCGTGGCCGCCGGAGGCCAGCATATCCACCACCATGGAACCGGAGTCCGAGGAGGTGACGAAGAACACCACCACCATCAGCGTGGCGACCCCGCAAATAAAGCCGGACCAGGGAAACTGTTCGAGGAACCGGAACAGAGCCACGGCGCTGTCGTCCTTCACGTATTCCGCCAGTTGCGTGTAGGAGCCGTCCAGGATCATGCGGATCGCGGAATCGCCGAACACGGTCATCCAGAACAGGGTGAAGCCGGCCGGCAACAGCATCACGCCCAGGGCGAATTCGCGGATGGTGCGCCCGCGCGATACCCGGGCGATGAACATGCCCACGAACGGCGACCAGGAAAGCCACCAGCCCCAGTAGAACAGGGTCCAGCCGCCCATCCAGTCCTGCGGGCCGTCTTCCACCTGCGGCTGATAGGTGTAGAGGTTGAAGGTCATGCTGACCAGATCGGAGAGGTAGCCCCCAAGGTTCTGCACATAGGCTTTGAGCAGGAATACGGTGGGCCCGAGAAACAGCACGAACGCCAGCAGCAGAAAGGCGAGCGCCAGATTCAGCTCGGACAGCCGGCGGATGCCGGCGTCCAGGCCGGTGACCACGGAAATGGTGGCCAGCCCGGTGATGATGACGATCAGCCCCACCTGCACCCATTCGTTCTTGGGCAGCCCGAACAGATAGTTGAGCCCGGCGTTGACCTGTTCGACGCCGAAGCCCAGCGAGGTGGCGACGCCGAACACCGTGCCCACCACCGCGAAGACGTCCACCGCGTGACCCAGCGGGCCGTAGATTTTCTTGCCGATCAACGGATAGAGCGCGGAACGCAATGTCAGCGGCAGGCCGTGCCGGAAGCTGAAGTAGGCGAGAATCAGCCCGACGATGGCGTAGATGCTCCAGGCGTGCAGGCCCCAGTGGAAGAAGGTGGCGCGCATCGCTTCCTTGGCGGCGGCGATAGTGCCGGGGTCGGCCATGGGCGGCGCGGTGAAGTGAGTCACCGGCTCGGCCACGCCGAAGAACATCAGGCCGATGCCCATGCCGGCGGAGAACAGCATGGCGAACCAGGAGGTGTAGCTGTAGTCCGGCTCGGAATGGTCCTTGCCCAGTTTGATGTCGCCGAAGCGGCTTACCGCCAGGAACGTTACCAGGCTGATGATGATCGCCACCGTGAGCACGTAGAACCAGCCGGCGTCGCTGATCACCCGGGCCTTCACGGTGTCGAAGGCGGATTCCGCCATCTCCGGGGCAATCACCGAAAACAGCATCATGGCGGCGATGATCGCCACGGAGGTGAAAAACACCGGCGGATTGATCAGTACCTTGGGCTTCGGCTGGGGGGAAGGGCTTTGCTCGGAGGCGTCGCTCATCAGGCTCTCCTTGTCCAGGGCCGGGAAGGGTAATGTCAGGAGGCTAACATACCGGCCCTGTCAACGGAGTGTGAGATTCGGCAAGGCTCTGTCGGGTTAGGCCAACGGCCGTAACCCGACAGAGCCAACCGGTCACCTACAGCCGTCCCGCCTGCTTGAGCTGCTGGTAGGCCTGGCCGAGGCGTTCGGCGAGGGTGTCCGGGGTGGCCGCCACCAGTTGCGCGCCGGCGTGGCGCAGGCGCAGATGCAGCGCCTGGCGCTGCTGCTGTTCATGGGCGTCGGCGGTGACGCGCAGGGCGGCGTCCAGATCGTCCACGCGGGCGTGGCGCAGGGCGGCCTGCTCGGGCAGCTCCATGTCCGCCACCATCACCAGGTGGCGGCGGCTCAGCATGCGCACGGCGGCGAGCAGGTCGTCGCTGTCTTCCGCTTGCACCCGGCTGATGATCACCACCAGGGCACGCCGCCGCCAGCGGCCGTGGAAGTGCCGCGCCGCCTGGCTGAAGTCGCTGGCGCGGTCGGCCGGGTGCACGTCGTAGAAGCCTTTCAACAGGTTTTGGATGCCGTTGGGCCCGTGCACCGGATCCAGCCAGCGCGGCGTTTCCGCCGAGAACAGCATGGCGCCGGCCCGGTCGCCCTGGCGCAACGCCGACCAGGCCAGCAGCAGGGCGGCGTTGAGGCCGTGGTCGAAGGCGGTCAGGTCGCCGATCGGCAGCGCCATGCGGCGGCCGCCGTCGAGCAGTACCCAAACGCTCTGGTTCTGCTCATCCTGATAATGGCGGGTGATCAAACGCTGGCGGCGCGCGCTGGCTTTCCAGTCGATGCGGCGCGGGCTGTCGCCGGCCTGGTAGTCGCGCAGTTCATGGAACTCCAGGCCCTCGCCCCGGCGCGGTTGCACCCGGGCGCCGAAGCGGCCGCGGCTTTTGTCCACCGCCAGGGCGGCGTGGGCGATCGGCGAAAAATCCGGGTACACCGGCACCCGCCGCTCGGCGCCGATGCGCCGGCGCGCCTGCCAGAGGCCGCGCGGCGAGGGCAGCCACAGTTCGATATCGCCGAAGCGCACGGTGCCGCGCCGGGTGGGCCGGTAGCGGTAGCGCACTTCGGTGCGGTCGCGGCCGGCGGCCGGCTCCAGCGTGCGGGGTAGCCCGGTGAGCGCATCGTCCGGTGGATGGTGGTCGGCCACCAGCCATTGCTCGCCGGCAACCGCCTGGCGGCTGTCGAGAATCAGGGTGACGGTGTGCGCGATACCCACCGCCAGCGCCGCCGGCAGCCGCCGCTCCGCCGCCGGCGTCGACCGGGCGCGCAGACGGCGGAGATCGTCCAGCGCCCACAGCGCGCCGAGAAGCCCCAGGCCAGCCCAGGCCAGCAGCGCGGGGGCCGCCAGCTCCGGTAGCCAGGCCTCCGCCGCCAGCGGCGACACGCCCAGCGCCGCCCATACCAGCAGCCCCTGGATCAAACGCTGCCCCGGCCTTATCGGCATGCGGCCCCCACGGCGGTCTGGCGACCGCGATGCAGGATGCAGGATGCAGGATACAGGGGCAGGCCCGGTGCCGGATTCGCCGCCTTCAACTTGCAACTTTCAACTTGCAACTGATTCCTCCTTGGTCACCGCTAGTGCTCGACAGACCGTGTCGAACAGCCTTGTAGGTCGGGTTAGGCCGAAAGGCCGTAACCCGACGTTTCCGTCATTGCAGCGGCGCCTCGACTTGCTCTAGCAACTGCGCCAGCACCGTCTCCACCGTTTGCCCTTCCAGTTCCGCGTCCACGCCCAGGCGCAGACGATGACGCAGCACCGGCGCCGCCACTGCCTTGACGTCGTCGGGCACCACGAAATCACGGCCGCTGAGCAGCGCCTGGGTCTTGGCGGTGCGGGCCAGGGCGATGCTGGCGCGCGGGCTGCCGCCCTGGATCAGGCTGGGGTGCTCGCGGGTGGCGCGCACCAGACGCAGCAGGTAGTCGACGATGGCCGGGTCGATCAGCACCTGTTCGGCGCTGCGGGTCAGTTCGAGGATGCCGGCGGCGTCGGTGACCGGCGTCAGTTGCGCGGCGTCCAGGCTGTCCGGCAACCGCCCGTCGAGCACCATCTCCACCATGCGGGATTCGTGCTCCTGGTCCGGGTAGTCGATCAGGATCTTGAACAAAAAGCGGTCCAGCTCCGCCTCCGGCAGCGGGTAGGTGCCTTCCTGGTCGAGCGGGTTCTGGGTGGCCAGCACCACGAACGGCGGCTCCAGCGGGAAGCTTTCCCCCTCAATGGTGATCTGGCGCTCCTGCATCACTTCCAGCAGCGCCGCCTGGGTTTTGGCCGGCGCCCGGTTGATCTCGTCGGCGAGCAGCAGGTTGGTGAACGCCGGCCCCTTGCGCACGCGGAAATCGCCGCTCTGGCTGTCGAACAGGGCGTGGCCGGTGACGTCCGAGGGCATCAGATCGGGGGTGAACTGAATGCGTTGAAAATCCAACTCCAGCACCCGCGCCAGGCTGCGCGCCAGCAGCGTTTTACCCAGCCCGGGCACGCCTTCGATCAACACATGGCCGCCGGTGATCAGGGCGATCATGACTTGCCGGGTGATCGCCGGTTGGCCCACAAGCACCTGGTTGAGTTGCTCTTCGATGCGGCGCGCCAGGGCGCCGGCCTGTTCCGTCTGGCTGGTCATAAACGGCTCCTTAGGGTTTGCAGTATCGCCACCCGGTGGGTCCATTGCTGGCGGTCCCGGGTGCGCTTTTGTTTGATGTCGCCGCCGCCGTTTTCCAGGGCGTCGCGCAACTCGGTTTCGGACAGGGCCAGTCGCTCGGCGGCGATGGCCAGGGCTTTGTCCCGGTCCGGATGCAGCAGGTCCAGGCGGCGCCGCGCGCTGTCGCGCAGTGCCGCCGTCAGGCGTTCGCTCTGGCCGGTGCGCCAATGGAAATGACCCAGCGCCAGCAAATGGCCCAGATAGTCGGTGCGGCCGGACTCGGCGGCCCGCCATTGCGGCCCCGGGCGCGGCAGGCGCCGCCACAGCCAGGCCGCCAGGGCCAGCAGCAGCGCCAGGATCGGCGGCCAGGCGTGCTGCCAGAGCCACAGCGGCAACGGCGGCATGTCGATGCCCTGCACGAACCACACCGGGCCGTCGCCGGTGAGGCGTTTGAGCAGCCAGGCGTGGTCGAAATAGTGCAGGTGCTGGTTGTCCCACAGCGTCAGGCCGGCCAGCACGGTGATCCGCCCCTCTTCCCAGAACAGTTGCATCATTTGCCCGCCATCGGCGTTGGCGGCATCGAACGCCAGTGTCTCGGGCAGCAAGTCGGTGGGGCCATGGCGCAAGGTCTGCCCGGGAGCGGCCAGCAGGTGTCGCCGTTCGCCGTCCTCGGTGATCAGCGTCGCCGGGGCCGGCAGCGGCGGCGCTTCGCAGGTGAGCGTCTCGCACTGGGGCGGCAGCTCGCCGTCGCCCAAACAGTACTCGAGAAACAGGCTTTCCATCGGCTGGAAGCGGTCCAACAAGGCGGTGAACGGGTCGTCTTCGGAGTCCGTCTCCACCGATTCCGCGTGGATCCCGAGCGGCGTTAGTAACGGATCGTCGGTGCCGCCGGTCCGGTTGTCGCCGCCGTCCGGTTCGCTGGCCTCGTCGGCCACGTAGTGATACGCCGGGCGGGCGGCGACGATCAGATGGCCACCGCGCTGCACCCACTCGAACAGCGCGGCGATGCGGTCACTGCCCAGTTCGCCCCGGTATTCATCCAGGATCAGGGTGGTGTCGGTGTCCGGTAGCGGAAACAGGGCTGCGGTGCTGAAGATCCGGCGGGTGGGGCGCTGCCAGTCCTCCAATAGGGTTTGCGCGGCCAGGTAGGGGTTGCCGCGCACCGAGGCGTCCGGGGACGCCGGCGCCATATAGCGCACCGGCTCGGTGGCCCAGAAGTAAAACACCAGCGCCGCGACCGTCAACATTAGCGCCAGGGCGCCCCAGGATTTCCCGCGCCGCCGGCTCATGCTTTGGCCTCCGCCGGGCGCAGCGCGCGCCATTGCTCATAGAGTGCTTTGACCTGCTCCGGTGACGTGGGGCGGTGCGCCCAGGCGGTGCGGGTCCAGGCGTCCGTGAGCCGGCCGAGGTAGGTCACCGCCGGGGTGTCGCCGAGCAGTTGCCGGTAGGCGCGCAGGCAGTCCTGCTCGGTGGCGCCGGGGGTCAGCGGCGTGGGGTGTCGGCGGAAGAACGTTACCAGGGTGTCGCGCAGCAGCAGCGCCAGGGCCTCGCGCACCCGGCCCTGGCGCAGCGCGTCGTCCAGGGCGCCGGCCAGATCGGCGGGCAGATTCTCGGCGCGGGTGTCCAGGCCCGCCACCCGCACCGGCATGGCGGTGGGGCGTCGGCGGATCGGCGAGCCCGGCAAATGGCGCAGCAGCGCCCAGGCGATCACCGCCAGCAGGGCCACCAGCAAGGTCCAGCCCACGGCGTGGATCAGGGCTTCCGGCAGGGCCAGTGGATCGCGGTCGGTGCTGTCCTCCTGGCCGTCGATCAGCCGCTGCAGCGGGTCGCGCCACCAACTGTCGCCGTCGTCGTCGCGGAATTGTTCCTTTAAGCGCCGTTCCTCGCGCAGCTCCATGGGCATGAAGGTGTCCGAGGCGAGCAGTTTCACCGCTTGCTGCTTGCTGGTGTCGGCGTGGCTGTCGTCGGCGGTGCCGGGTGCCGGCAGGCTGGCCAGGCACAGCACCAACAGCGCCAGCGCCCCGGCGCCCCGGCTCAGACCGAGCGCGCGGCGGCGTTTGCCGATGCGGGTCAGGCCCAGTTGCAGATCCCAGCCTTCCAAATGCGTGCGCTGATTCAGGTACAGGGCGAAAGAGGTGGCCACGTAAAGCGGCTCGGTGACGGTCAGCACCAGATACCAGAACAGGTTGCCCAGCGCCCAGTGCAGCCGGCTTTGCTCGCCGAACCAGACGCTCAGTTCCAGGTTGAACTGCCACGGCGCCAGCGTGATCGCCAGCAGGATCAGCGCCACGGTCATCAGATGTTCCAGGGTGAGCATGGTGAGCGTCAGCGTGGCCGGGCGCTGGCCGGGGGCACGCAGCAACACGGCAATGCGCCCGGAGGCGGCGTCGCCCCGGTTGCCCTCAAGCTGCCAAACGCCGGTGAGCATGCCCCGCGCCGGGCTCAGCCGCCGCCAGGTGAGCTGGCCCAGCAGACCGTTGAACCCGTAGTGACGAAAGCCTTTGAGCAGGGCCCAGGGGCTTGGGTAATCGCCGAACAGGGCGCGGCTGTAGAACGCCAGCAGCGGCCTTTCCCACAGCGGCTTGAGCCACCAGAACAGCAACAGCGGCCAGACGCTCTGCCAGGCGGTGGCGAGGCCGGCCAACGCCAGGAAGGGCAGGGCGGTGAACACCAGCCACACCAGCGCCGCCGGTCGCCACCAGTGCCGGTACAGGCGCGTGCCCATATCCATGGCCTGCCAGCAGGAGCGCGGCGCCAGGCGGGCGTTGAGCTTATTCAGGTCCATGCGCTTCCTCGTTCCCGCCCCGGCCGGCGAACAACAGGTACAGCGTGAGCAACGCCCAGCAGGCGGCGCCGACGCTGTATTTGATCTGCGGCGCCAGTTCGCGGGACGACCAGAACGCCTCGATGAACGCGGCCAGCACCAGCAGCGCGAACACGCCGTACATTACCGGCAGGCAATCGCCGGCGGCGCGTCGCAACGCGTCCACCCGGCGCCAGGAACCGGGCGCCAGCACCGCCCAGCCCATGCGCAACCCGGCGCCGCCGGCCAGGAAGATGGCGATCAGCTCCGGCGCGCCGTGGGCGATCACGAACGTGAAGAACGGCTGCGCGGCGCCGGCCAGGGTCAGGTGCCCGGCGGCGGCGCCGAAAAAGCTGCCGTTGAACAGCATCGCCACCAGCGCGCCCACGCCCAGCAGCAGGCCGCCGGCGAAGGTGCGGAAGGCGATGCCGATGTTGTTGTAGATGTAGTAGCCGAACATCATCACATCGTCCTGGCGGTCGCGCCCGGCCACGTCGCGCAGATCCGGGTGGTACATCTCTTCCAGTTCGGCTACCTGCCGCGGGCCGACCACGGTGTGCACCAGCTCCGGATCATGCAGGATCATCGCCCACACCAGACCGGCGGAGAGCACGAAACACAGCGTGCTGATCAGATGCCAGCGCCATTGGTGGCGCACCGCGCGCGGGAAACCGCCGGTGAAAAACGCCACCAGCCCGGGCAGCAGGGGGGTGCGATAACGGTAAAGCTGGCGGTGGGCGCGCAGCATCAGGTCGTTGAGGTATTCCTGCAGCGCCAGGCTGTAACCGCGTTCGCGGGCCAACGCCAACTGATGGCAAAGGCTCTGGTAGTCGGCGGTGAAATCGGTGAGCGCCGCGTCGTCCGGGTGGCGGCGGGCTTCCAGCGCCGTGAGGCTGGTTTCCAGCCGCGCCCATTGCGGTTGATAACGTTGCTCGAACTGGCTTTGTCTCATGCGCCCCCCAGCACGTGGCGTGCCACCCGCTGCAGTTTTTCCCGGGCGGCGGCGGGCGCCAGCTCCGGGTAGGCGAGGGCGGCCAGCTCTTCCTGGCGCTCGGCGGACAGCCGCGCGCCGCGATCGGTGAACGCCAGCAGCACCAGTTGGTCCTCGCGGCTGAGCGGCCAGTCCGGCACCTCGCCGTCGCCGTCCTGGTGGGGCCGCGCCGGTCGCGCCGGCGGCGTGTGGATCACCAGGGTGTCGGCGGCCAGATCGCCCAGCCGTTGCGAACGCCGGGTGGCCAGCATCACCAGGAAGCCGGTGAGGTAGAAAATCGGAAACAGGTCGGCGGTGCGCAGCAGGTTGCGCACCAGGCTGCCGTTAAACCCCAGCGGCGCGCCGTTACCGTGCACCACCGCCAGGCCCATCATACGTTTGCCCGGCGTGCGCCCCTGCCAAAGCGCTTCGAACAGCACCGGATAAAACCATTCCATCAGGAACAGCAGCACCAGGTAGAGCCCCATGCCGCCGCGTCCGAACAGCATCAGCGGAATGGCGATCACCGCCAGAGCCAGACCGCGAATCGCCAGATCAAAACTGTAGGCCAGGGCGCGCGGCAGCGGCCCGGCCAGGGACAGCGTCAGCCGCGCCCCTTCCGGTGTGTCGATGTGCAGTTGATCGTCAATCCGCACGACCGCCCCGACGCATCAGTTGCATGGCGAGCAGGAACAGCACCACCGTCAACGACACCTGAACAATCGCCAGGGTGCGTACCGGCGGCGGGTTCAGGCACTGCACCACATAGCCGCAGAAATAGAACAGCAGCAGAAAACACAGCCAGGTCAGTGAGCGCGGATGCAGGGTGATCGGCGCCGCCGCCATCAACGCCAGGGGGCCGTAGAGCACCGCCGCCATGATCAGGCCGGCGAAGGTGGGGGTATCCGGCGGCGCGAACCAGAACAGGCCGGCGATGCCGAGAACCAGCAACAAAATATAGGTGATGCGCAGAAGGGCGCTGAGCATGGTGTTCCCCCTCGATTCAGTTCAGTGGGCGGGCGCCAATTGGCGCGCCAAATTGGCGAGCCGCCGGCCCAGCGCCTTGGCGATGGCGTTCTCGTCATCGCTGGTCTCGCGGATGCGCCCGTCGCTGCCGGACACATGGCTGGCGCCGTAGGGTGTGCCGCCGCCGGTGGTGCGTGTCAGCGCCGCCTCCGAGTAGGGCACCCCGGCCAGCACCATGCCGTGGTGCAGCAGCGGCAGCATCATCGACAGCAGGGTGCTTTCCTGGCCGCCGTGGAGACTGGCGGAGGCGGTGAACACCCCGGCCGGTCGCCCGATCAACGCGCCGGACATCCACAGGTCGCTGCTCTGGTCGAGAAAATACTTCAGCGGCGCCGCCATATTGCCGAAGCGCGTCGGCGAGCCCAATGCCAGGCCGGCGCAGCCGGCCAGATCGTCCAGGGTGGCGTAGGGCGCGCCGCTGTCCGGCACCGGCGGCGCGCTCGCCTGATGGTCCGGGGACACCGGCGGCACGGTGCGCAGCCGCGCCTGCAGGCCGCTGCTTTCCACGCCGCGCGCCACCTGTTGCGCCAGCCGCGCCACGCCGCCGGTGCGGCTGTAGTAGAGGATCAGCACATAGTCGTTGCTCACGGCGTCACCAGTTCCAGCACCTTCTCCGGCGGGCGTCCCACCACCGCCCGGTCGCCGTGCACCAGCACCGGCCGTTCCAGCAGCTTCGGGTAACGGGCGATGGCGTTGATCACGGTATCGTCGTCGGCGTCCTTGTTCAGGCCCGCCTCCTTGTACTCCGCTTCTTTGTCGCGCACCAGATCGTGGGCCCGTTCCAGGCCTGACTTTTTCACCAGAGTGCGGACTGTGTCCGCATCCGGCGGTGTCTCGAGATACTTGACGATGGTCGGGGTGATGCCGTTTTCTTCCAGCAGCGCCAATGCCTGCCGGGATTTGGAACAACGGGGATTATGATAGAGCGTGTATTCGGCCATGGCGTCACGTTGTCGTCTGATAGGATGGGAGCATTGTAAGGCACGGACCGACAGCTACAAGCTTCAAGCGGGCCGTGCTGGAGGAAAGGCCGTGCCGCTGGCGGGGCGCCAGCAAGTTGAAAGTTGCAAGTTGAAAACGCGGGCGCAGCCCTGGAGCCGCCCACCCCGCGCTTCAACTTTCAACTTGTAACTTGCAACTACTCGTCGATAGGCACGGCCTGCCAGCCGGCACGGCTAGCTTGCGGCTTGCAGCTTGAAGCTTGAAGCAGACTTTAAGGAAGCAGAGTGGATCAGAACCTGGAAAGCAACGAAGAAGATCCGGTAATCCCGTTCAGGGCGCGGGCGCAGTCGGTGTGGGCGTTTCTCAAGCTGCTGCGCCGCCAGTTCGCGGAGGACGGGTGTCAATCCAGCGCGGCGGCGCTCACCTACACCACCTTGTTCGCGATTGTGCCGATCATGACGGTGATGTTCGCGGTGATCGCCGCGATCCCGGCCTTGAACGAACGGGGCCTGGTGATCCAGGAGTGGGCGTTCGAGTATTTCGTGCCGTCCGCCGGCGCCGAGATTCTGGAATACCTGAGTAAGTTCTCCCGCCAGGCCACCAATCTCACCGGGGCCGGCGTGCTGATTCTGATCGTCACCGCGATTCTGATGTTGCGCACCATCGAGCAGTCCCTGAACCGGATCTGGAAGATCCAGCAGCCGCGCAAGGGCCGGGTAAGCCTGATGATGTATTGGGCGGTGCTGTCCCTGGGGCCGTTGCTGCTGGGCGCGGGGCTCGGCATCTCGTCCTACCTGACGTCGCTGTCGCTGGTCAGTGATACGGTGGCCTATCTGGGCGGGGTGCGGTTCTGGTTGACGTTGCTGCCGTTTTTCCTCACAACTTCGGTGCTGGCGCTGCTTTATATCGTGGTGCCCAATACCTCGGTCCCGGTGCGCCAGGGGCTGATCGGCGCGGCGGTGGCGGCGCTGTTATTCGAACTGGCCAAGGCGGCGTTCGCGCAGTTCATCAAGCACGCGCCCAACTACCAGGTGGTGTACGGCGCTTTCGCCGCCGTGCCGCTATTCCTGTTATGGATCTATATTTCCTGGATGCTGGTGCTGCTCGGCGCCGAACTGGTGCGGGCGCTGGTGGTGTTCCAGGAGCACCAGCGCCGGGTGCCCCGTATGCAGGCCTTGCTGCGGTTGTTGAACGTACTCCAGGAGCGCCAGCGCACCGGCGGCGCGCTGCACGGCAATGAAGTGCGGCGGGTGACGCAGGCGTCCGGTATCACCCACTGGGACGAATTACGTAACCTGCTGCAGGATTGCCATCTTATCCGCCGTACCGAGGACGGCGGCTATGTGCTGATTCGCGACCTGCGGTCGCTCACCATGGCGGAGTTGCTGGCCATGGTGCCGTGGCCGGCGGAACAGCAGTTGCGTATTCACGCCAACGGCAAGCAGGCCTGGGAAGCGGCGCTGAAGGAACGCTGCGACCAGGCCCGGGAAGGCCTGCGCGCCCCGTTGGATTTCCCCCTGGAGGCACTGTTCGGCAATCGCCTGGATGACAGTCAGGATGTAAAAGAGGAGGAAAAAGGTGACAACCACTAGGATTGCCCGACAAGCCGTGGTCAGCGGCCGCGTCCAGGGTGTGTATTATCGGGCTTCCACCCAACAACAAGCGCGCCGCCTGGCGGTCGCCGGCTGGGTGCGCAACCGCGCCGACGGCAGTGTCGAGGCCTGGCTGGAAGGCGCCCCCGCCGCGGTCGAGGCGCTGCTGGTCTGGATGCGACGGGGCCCGGAGGGCGCTCGGGTTACCGACCTGACGGTAACCGAGACGCTGCCCCGTGACGACGCTGATTTTGTGGTAACCGATTAACGCGGCAACTGAATTGAAGAGGCTTCGCCCATGAAGCAGGTGGAAATGGTTAACGGGCACTTGCGCTTCCCGACGCTGCTCAGCGGCGACGGCGAGCCGGTGATCCTATTGCACGGTTTTCCCGATACGCACGAGAACTGGGCGGTGCAGATGAACCTGATCGCCGATGCGGGCTACACCTGCTTCGCGCCGGCGCTGCGCGGCTATGCGCCGTCCTGTCAGCCCGGCAACGGCGACTATTCCCTGCACGCCGCCGTCGATGATCTGGTGGTGTTCGCCAACCAGTTGGGCGGGCGCGTGCATTTGATCGGCCATGACTGGGGTGCGGTGGTGGGCTATCTGGCCTGCGCCCGTTACCCCGAGACCTTCTGCACGTTCACGGCATTGGCGATTCCGCCGCTCAAGCGGCTGCCCCAGGCGCTCTTGAAGGTGCCCGAGCAGATCAAACTGAGCGGCTACATGCAGTTTTTCCAGCTGCCCATGGCGCCGGAAGCCTGGCTGAAAAAAGACGATTTGTCCGGCATTGATACACTCTGGCGGCGCTGGTCACCGGACTGGGAGCCGGGCCTATACCTGGAGAACGCCAAGCACACCCTGCGCGAGCCGGGCGTGCTGCCCGCCGCGCTGGGCTGGTACCGGCACCTGATCCGGCTGTGGCGCAAAGAGCAGCGCGAAGCCCAGGCGTGGTTGGGTCTGAACATCCAAGTGCCCACCCAGGTGCTGGTGGGCGAGCAGGACGGCTGCATGAGCCCGCGCCTGCTCGACCACACCGTCAATCATGGCGATTTTCCCGGCGGACTGCGCGTGGAGCGTATTTCCGGTGCCGGCCATTTCCTGCACCTGGAACGCCCCGAGACCGTCGCCGAACTGCTGATCGCCCACCTCAAACGCGGTGAGTGCCTGGCTTAGGTCTCTGGGATCCCGCCGGCCGGCTCTGCCGGCCTTTCGCGGGCAGGGCCCGCTCCCACAAGCAAGCTCCCACAAGGCGGCTCCCACAAGCCGGCCTGGGTAGTCTATAATGCGCGCCCCGAATCCCAGCAGTCAGGAGTAGCCCCGATGACGGTGATCCGCCAGGACGATCTGATCCAGAGCGTGGCCGACGCGCTTCAGTACATCTCTTACTACCACCCGGTGGATTTCATCCGCGCGGTGAAGGAAGCCTACGAGAAGGAAGAGAGCAAAGCGGCCAAGGACGCCATGGCGCAGATTCTGGTGAATTCCCGCATGTCCGCCATGGGGCACCGGCCGATTTGTCAGGACACCGGCATCGTCACCGTGTTCGCCAAGGTGGGTATGAACGTGACGTTCGAGGCGTCCTCTGCGGGTGAAAGTATGAGTCTGGACGACATGATCAACGAGGGCGTGCGCCGGGCCTACAACCATCCGGACAACGTGCTGCGCGCCTCGGTGCTGGCGGACCCGGACGGCAAGCGCGCCAACACCAAGGACAACACCCCGGCGGTGATCAACTACTCCATCGTTCCCGGCGACACGCTGGAAATCGACGTGGCCGCCAAGGGCGGCGGCTCCGAGGCGAAATCCAAGTTCGCCATGCTCAACCCGTCCGATTCCGTGGTCGACTGGGTGCTCGAGCAAATCCCGAAGATGGGCGCCGGCTGGTGCCCGCCGGGCATGCTGGGCATCGGCATCGGCGGCACCGCCGAGAAAGCCATGCTGATCGCCAAGGAAGCGTTGATGGACCCCATCGACATTCACGAACTGCAGGCCCGGGGCGCGCAAACCCGCTCCGAGGAGTTGCGTCTGGAACTGTTCGAAAAGGTCAACGCGTTGGGCATCGGCGCCCAGGGGCTGGGTGGCCTGACCACGGTGCTGGACGTGAAGGTGGCGGATTACCCCACCCACGCGGCCAACAAGCCGGTGGCGATCATCCCCAACTGCGCGGCTACCCGCCACGCTCACTTTATTCTCGACGGCAGCGGCCCGGCGGAATTGAAAGCGCCGGACCTGGAAGAGTGGCCGGATATCGCCTGGGGCAACGACGAGGGCGCCAAGCGCGTCAATCTGGACACGGTGACCCCGGAAGAGGTGCAAACCTGGCAGCCCGGCGACACCCTTCTTCTCTCCGGCAAGCTGCTCACCGGCCGGGACGCGGCGCATAAGCGCATGGTGGACATGATTTCCAAGGGCGAAGAGCTGCCGGTGGATTTCACCAACCGCTTTATCTACTACGTGGGCCCGGTGGACCCGGTAGGCGACGAAGTGGTCGGTCCCGCCGGGCCCACCACCGCCACCCGCATGGACAAGTTCACCCGCACCATGCTGGAAAAGACCGGCCTGATCGGCATGGTCGGCAAGGCCGAGCGCGGCGACACCGCCATCGAAGCGATCAAGGATAACAAGGCGGTTTACCTGATGGCCGTGGGCGGCGCCGCCTATCTGGTGTCCAAGGCGATCCGCAAATCCCGCGTCGCCGCCTTCGAGGACCTGGGCATGGAAGCGATCTACGAATTCGAGGTGGAAGACATGCCGGTGACCGTGGCGGTGGATTCCAACGGCGAATCCGTGCACAAGACCGGCCCGGTGATCTGGAAAGAGAAAATCGCCGCCCGCGCCTCCTGAAAAGGAACTTACCCGGCGCCTCCGACTCGGAGGTTGTCGGGTTCTTATTTTGTTGTTGTTTTCCATGATGCGTTGGCACCTGAACATTTTTCTGCTTGGCCTGGCGGCACTGGCGTTGACCGGTTGTGCTTCACTGCGCGACTCCACCGCCGAGCTGCTGGGGCGGACGCAGGTGCCGGACACGGTGGCGGGGCTGAGCTACGATGCCATCGACGGGCTCGGCGCCATGGATGGCGCTTGCCGGCGGCTCGCCGAGGCCCACCGGGCGGGGCGTTATGTGGACGAGCGGCGATTGCGTGACGACTGGCTGCCCGCCTGCCGCGAACGGATCGAATCGATGCGCCAGTCGCGGCGTCTGGACCGGTTGGTGGACCAGGCCTATCAGGAGCAGCAGGCCCACGAGGCGGAGCTGGCCCGGCAACGGGCGGAACGCGAGCGTGTTCGCCGCAATATGGAAGCGGCCCGCCGGGAAGCGGAGAAGCGTAGCGAAGCCGCCGCCGACGAAGCCCTGGGGCGGCTGCGCGAACGCCTCGCCGACGCCCACATTCTCAGTATCCTCGAAGACGTGCCGGATCAGCCGCTGGCGTTCGCCGTGGGGCAGGCATCGGAGCGGACCATGAAAAACTTCCTCGCCTGCCTGGAAGTGGGGTACCCGAACCAGGGGTATCAGGTGGACCGGGACGACAACCGGCTGACGGTAACCGCCCGTCAGGCGAGTATGATGCGCGGCGACGTGGATATCCGCGCCCGCTTCGTGGACGTCTGGGACACTTGGATGCTGGAATCACTGAGCGTGGCGCAACTCACCGCGAGCACTCCCCAGGACCGTTTTATGCTGGCGCAGAACCTTCTCGCCGGGCACTGCTACGGCATCGATGACCTCATGCAGCGTGACGCCCCCACCACTTCCGACCGTTCCTGACAGGCCTTTGATCTGATTCATCGGCCCTTGGCGGGAAACCGCGTAGGTCGGGTTAGTGAAGCGTAACCCGACACCAATGGTGGGCGCCGTACTCAACGATTGTCGGGTTACGGCCTTCGGCCTAACACAGACACGCGCCCCCGGATGGAGAGAACCTCCGGCCGATTGTTAATCGTCGTTGAGGAAGGCGGCGATTTCCTGGTAGGTGTCGGCGCAGGCGTCCGGCGCCAGCGATTCCAGATTCAGATAGGCGTGGATCATGTCGTCGAAGTGCCGGTGGCGGCAGGGTACGCCGGTGTCGTTGAGCCTTTGCACGTAGGCCAGCGCCTCGTCGCGCAGCGGGCAGTATTCGGCGCTGATCACCAGGGTTTCGGGCAGCCGGTTGCTCACCGGCATGTACAGAGGCGAAGCGCCGCGACGGTCTTCGCGGTGCTGGAAATAGTGCTGGAAATACCAGGCGATGCGATCCGTTTCCAGCAAGTAGCCCTGGCCGTTCTCGGTGATCGACGGCTGCGTCAGGGTGTAATCGAGGCTGGGGTAGAGCAGCACCTGTTTTTCCACCGGCAGCAGCGCGTCGTTCTGCGCCAGGGCGCTGATGGTGGCGGCGAAGGTGCCGCCGCCGGAGTCGCCGGCCAGCGCCAGGCGCCGTTGATAGCGTCGCCCTTCGGCGTCGAGCACCGGCCAGATGTGGCGGGCCACGCTGTGACAGTCTTCCAGGCCGAACGGGTAGGGGTACTCCGGCGCCAGCCGGTATTCCACCGACACCACCAGCCAGCCGCTGGCTTGCGCCAGCCGCCGGCAGATCGGGTCGTAGACCGCCACGCTGCCCGCCAGGTGCCCGCCGCCGTGAAGGAACAGACACACCGGGGTGTCCCGGTCCGGCGCCGGGTCGTAGAGCCGCACCGGCACCGGGGTTTCCCCGCACGCTACCTCCGCGTCGCCGACCCACGGCAATGACGGCCCCGGGCTCACCAGATTGCTGGTCATCGCCGCCATGCTGTCGCGCACGGTGGCCGGGGTGGCTTCCAGGCCGGCGGCTCTCTGGCTCGCGACCAGTTCGTTAAGACGCTCCAGCCAGCCCTGTAGTTGCGCGCTCAGCATTGGAACAATACCAAAGCGTCCCCGGCGCAGATCATCCGGCCGTCCTCGCCGGTGCACAGCGTGTCCAGATTGACCAGCGCCTTGTCGCCGCGCAGGTGGGTGATGGTCACCGTGGCGGTGAGCGTTTCGTCCACCCGGGCGTCGCCCTCGAAGCGCATGTGCTGCTTAAGGTAGTTGGTGCCGTGGCCGGGCAGTTCCTCGCCCAGCAGGTAGGAGAACAGGCCGGCGATCAGCGGCTCGGGCACGCCCTCCGGCGGGGTGTCGAGCTCGGCGAAGCGGCACCATTCGTGCACGTCCTCGGCGCTGAAGCGCCGTTCCACGGTGGCCTGATCCTCCAGCCGCAGGTCGTTAAAACGGGACAGGGACTGACTCATGGCGCCATCTCCGGGTCGAGTTTGAGTCGGCAAGTGCCCTGCAGGCAGCGGCTGTCGTCCTCTTTGAGCACTTCGGTGGTGAGGTGGACGATGCCGTCCACCGGGTGGCCCCGGGTTTCCAGTACCACGGTGAGCGGTTCGTCGGCGTAGGCCGGCGCCGGGAATTTCAGATCCTGCACCTCGAGCCGGGCGCCGGGGAAAAATTCCTGGATCAGACCGCGCACCGCGCTGAACAGCAGCATGCCGTGGGACACGGTGGCGCCGAAGCGGGTGCCGCCAGCGTAGTCCGGGTCCACGTGGATGGGGTTATGGTCGCCGCTGAGGCGCGCGAAACGGTCGAAATCCGCCTGGCTGAAGGCCAGATCCCGTTCCATGCGGGCGGTGTTATTGTTTTGCATGATCACGCAACTCCTGTTTGGTGATTTTACCCAGGGCGTTGCGGGGCAGGGCATCGACCCGCTCGAACGCCTTGGGCACTTTATAACCGGCGAGCCGCTCGCGGCAAAACACGCGCAGCTCTTCCGGGTCCGGGGCGTCCTGATCCGCGTGGACGCCGTAATAGGCTTTGCCGACTTCGCCCCAGCGGTGGTCGGGCATGCCCACCACCGCCACTTCAGCGATGGCCGGGTGTTGTTCCAATACTTTTTCCACCTCCGCCGGGTAGACGTTCTCGCCGCCGGAGATGTACATGTCCTTCCAGCGATCAACGATGAAATACTGACCGTCCTCGTCGCAACGGGCAACATCGCCGCTGTGCAGCCAGCCGTCGGCGCGGATCGCGTCGGCGGTGGCGTCCGGGCGGTTCCAGTAGCCGGGCGTGATATTGGGCCCGCGAATCAACAACTCGCCGGCTTCGCCCCGGGGTACGTCCCGGCCGTCGCGGTCGACGATACGCACTTCGGTGAGCAGTTGCGGCCGGCCCACCGAGCCTATTTTGTCGATCACCTTGTCCTCATCCAGCAGGAACACCGTGGGCCCGGTTTCCGTCATGCCCATACCGGTGCGCACACGAATACCCGCTTCCACGTAGCGCTGCGCCACCGGCAGCGACAGTGGCGCGCCGCCGCAGCCCCAGGAGCGCACGCCCTTGAGGCGCTCGCCGCTGAAGCCGGGATGATCAAGCAGCGCTTGGTAGACCGCCGGCACCCCGAAAAAGATAGTCGCTCTTTTTTCCAACACTTGCAGTGCCTGATCCGGGTCAAAGGCGCGCGCCACCAAAACGCCGCCGCCGACCATGAAGACCGCCGAGGAATACAAGTTAATGCCGGCGGTGTGGAACAGCGGCAACACATTGAGCAGTACATCGTCGCCGTTGAGATTCACCGCCAGACCGATATTGAGGTAGTTGGCCAGCATCATGCGGAAGGTTTGGATCACGCCCTTGGGGCGGCCAGTGGTGCCCGAGGTGTAGAGCAGGTACCAGGGCGTGTCCGGGTCCTTGTCCGGGTGGGCGGTGAGATTCGGCCGGGTATCGGCCAAATCGCTTTGGTAGTCGCGCTGGCCGTCCACCGCGTTTTCCAGGGCCACCAGGGTAAGTGGGCCGCAACGTTGCTTGAGCTGGTCGGCGGCGTCGGCGAACTCGGCGCCGAAAATCAGCGCGCCGGGGTCGCAGTCTTCCACCAGGGTTTCCAACTCCGGCACCGCCAGGCGCCAGTTCAGCGGCACCAGAATCAGACCGGCCTTGGCACAGCCGAACAGCATGGCGAAGAACTCGGCGCGGCTGTGGCCCAGATAGGCGAGCCGGTCGCCTTCCTTCAGACCCCAGTGTTCGCGGGCGGCGGCCGCCAACCGCGCCGCGCGCTCATTGAACTGGGCGTAGTTATAGCGCTCACCGCTTTCCAGGTCTTCCAGCGCCGGCCGCTCCGGCGTTACCCGGGCCCGGTGGGCGAGCAAGTCGAACATGTCCATTTTATCTCCCGCAATCAGTTATTGATTTCCGACCAGCTGAACCTGGTGATGCGGTTGCTGATCAGCGAGAACACGTAAACGTCGCCGCCGCCGACCGCGACCTGCTCGGCGTCGAACAGACCACCGGGGCGGGTGCCGAGCGCCGGGTCCAGCCAGTGGCCCTGGTAGGCCGGGTCGATGATGCCGGCGCCGTTGGGGCTGTACTGGTCCGGGTTGGCCCAGGCGCGCGCCACCATGTTGAAGCCGTCGGCCACCACCAGGGCGTCGTGCTGGGCGTCGTAGGCGAGGCCGGCGGGCAGGAACAGGCGGTCCGGGTCGAGGCCGTCCGGGTGGTCGTAGGTGCCGCCGCCCAGGCCGAGCTGGCCGATCAGCGCCCCGGTGGCCGGGTTCAACGCCTGAATGCGCTGGTTGCGGCGGTCGGTGACGTAGACCCGGTTGTCCAGGGCCAGCACGCTGCCGATCTGGTCAAAAGTGCCGGCGTCGCCCTGCTCGAAGAAGTCCGGGCCCAGGCTCCAGCCGTCGCCCAGGTCACTGCCTTTGTCGCTGTCCGGGCCGCCGGCGTACCAGTTGCCGTTCAGCGTGCTGCTGCCGCTGTCGTAGTCGAAACGCCACACGTAGTTATCGAAGCTGGTGATATAGATGGCGTGCTGGTCGGCGGCGCCATCGTTGACCGCGCTCACCGCCACCGGGTAGTTGGTGTTGCTGGTGCTCAGGCCGATCTCCGGTACCGGCAGGCCGCCGGTGCGGTAGCTCAGGTTGAACAGCTCTTCCAGGTTGCCGTTGGCGTCGTAGATACGCAGGCTGGCGTCGCCGGTGTAGGGCCAGGGCAGGGTGACGTCGGCGCCCACCAGGACGGCCACCGCTTCGCCGATGTTGGGGTCGGCGAAGGTGGCGATGCCGGTCACGCCGTAGCTGATGTCGGTGCCCGGAAAGCGGCCCTGGAAAGTGCCGTTGCTGTTGTAAATATTGATGCGGGTGTTGGGCGTGTCGCTGACCAGCAGTTGGCCTTTGCTGTCCAGCCAGGCCATGCCGCTGGCGGAGTGCAGTTGGCCGGACAGGGTGCGCGGGTGGCCCCAATATTCGTTGTTGGCCACGGTGCCGACACCGGCGGATACCGAGCAGCGCAGCAGGGTGGTGCCGCTGGCATTGGTCCAGCATTTTTTGATGCGGTTGTTGCCGGAATCGCTGACCAGATGCACGCGGGCGTTGGAATAATAGTAGCCCCAGGCGTAGATGTTTTCGCGGTGGAAATTGCCGTTGGCGTCGATCACCGGCACCAGATCGTTAGGCAGCTGGAAGGCTTCGTCCTCGGTGCCGGCGCTGGTGGGCGCGCGCATTTCCACCTGGTGAATACCGAGGCGGCCGTAGACCCAGTTGGCCTGGGCGTCGGCGCTCTGGCTGCTGCGGTAGCGGATCGGGTTGTTGTCGCTGGTGGCGGCCAGATTCTCGAACTGAATAATGCGGCCGTTGTAGGTGTCCGCCACGTAGAGGTTGCCGTCCAGGTCGGTGCGCACGCCGCGCGGACGCTTGAGGTGATCGACGCTGCCGCCGTCGTCACGGAAGCGGCCGAGCATGTCGTCCAGGGTGAGCTGGCCGGTGCTGGTGTTGACGCGGAAAATCTTGATGCGGTTGTTGCCGTTGTCGGCCACGTACAGGTAGGTGGCGCCATTGTCCGGCGACTGGTAATAGGTCATGCCCTGGGGAATACGGAAACCGTCGCGCTTATCGGGCTCGCCGGCGTAGTCGTCGTAATGGGTGGAGTCGCTGCCGTAGTTTTTGTCGACACCGCGAATAATCGGCCCGGCGCCGACATAATCACCGCTGCCGTTTTGCTGGCCAAGGGTCTGGATCAGGCTCACTTGGTAGCCGTTGTCCGGGTCAATGCTGAAGGCTTTGACGCGGTGGTTGAACTCGTCGGAGACATAGATAAAACCCTGCGGCGTGATGGTCATGTTGCGCGGCAGGTAGAGGTCCTCGCCGCCGCCGTGGCCGGGCTGGCCGAACGAGGTGACGTACTCGAAATCACCGGCGGCGGCGCTGACGGTGCGGAAAAAATGAATCTGATGACGGCCCACGTCGTTGACGTAAAGCCCGGCCAGCCGGTCGTCGTCCGCTTCGCTGGCGGACAGGAAAGCGATCCCCAGCGGTGCGCGAACGTGCGGCACCGAGCTCGCCGGACTGTCCGACGCCAGGGTTTGATCGTTGTCGTCCAAGCGACCGATCAGCGCGCCGTTCAGGTTCAGCACCTTGATTTCGTGGTTGCCCATGTCGGCCACATAGACGCGTGCGTTGGCGGCGCCCTGGCCGAGGCTGTCGCGGTCGTAGGTGACGGTGGTAGGGGTGTTGAACTGGTAGCGCTGGTGTACCGGTTCGCCGCTGAGCTGTGACGAGCGGTCCTCGTCGGCGAAGGTGTCGAAACCGGTGGCCAGGGGCGATATTGCCCCGAGCAGCAGGGTGCCGGCGAGTACCGCCAGCGGTGTTGGCTTTATTGTTATCATGATCTCTCTCCCGATATTTTTTTGTTTATTCGTTTGTTCGTTTTCAGAGGCTCCCTATCTACTCAGGAAGTCGGCCATGCCTCGGTCGGCTTCGTCGCTGACAATCTGTTCGAGAAAGTGCTGGTACTCCGCGTCCAGGCCGGCGGCCACGGTCTCCAGGTTGGGCCGGGTAAGGGCCAGGGTGTGATTGACGCTGCCCGGTTTGGCCGAGCGCAGGGTGTCGGCGACGGCGCGGGCATGATCGGCCACCTGGTCATCTTCGCTCAGGTATTGGACCAGGCCCAGCCGCAACGCTTCCTCGGCGTCGACGCGGCGGTTGGTCAACTGAATATCCAGTGCTCGGGCACGGCCGATCCGCTCCGGCATCAGGGCGGTCCAGCCGCCGTCCGGGCTGTAGCCGACCCGCGTGTACCAGGGGGCGAAGCTGGCGCGCGGGCCGGCCACGGCGATGTCGCAGGCCAACACCAGACCCACCGAGCCGCCGGTGACCATGCCGTGCACCGCCACTACCGTGGGCAACGGCAGGCTGAGCAGGTCAAGGATCACCGAGTTCAGCGTGCCCACCACCCGGGCGGCGTAGTCATAGCGTTGCGCGCGCGGGGTGGCGTAG
>DASUNW010000084.1:0-9084 GCA_036276955.1 Alcanivorax sp.
GCCCGGCGCCAGCCTGTTCTGGCACCTGGACGACCACTATCTGGGGCGCACCGACCACTTCCATGAGTGGGCCCTGCGGGCATCGCCGGGTTGGCACACCCTGACCCTGGTGGACGACCAGGGCTTCCGGCTGCAACGCCGCTTCAAAGTGCTCGGCGATCACTGAGGTCTTCACCCGCCATTCGCCATGGCTCTCCGACACTGGTCGCGCAGCCAAGGAGACGCCATGCGTACCGTGATCGTGATTCTCGCCGCCGCCGCGCTGGTGGCCGCCTGTCAGTCAAGCCCGGACCGTCCGCCGGTGGAGACCGTGGACGACCTGAATCTGGACCGTTTCATGGGCGATTGGTACGTGATCGCCAACATCCCCACGCCGCCGGAAGAAGGCGCCCACAACGCGGTGGAAAGTTATCGGCGCCTCGCCGAGGACAAGATCGGCGTCACTTTCGCGTTCAACGAAGGCAGCTTCGACGGCGAACGGGAAACGATGACGCCCACCGGCTTCGTCAGCGAGCGAAGCAACGCTATTTGGGGTATGCGGTTTATCTGGCCGTTCCGCGCCGATTACCGGGTGCTGTACGTGGACGACGCCTACCGCACCACCATCATCGGGCGCCAGAAGCGCGACTATCTGTGGATCATGGCGCGCCAGCCGGAGCTGCCCGAAGCCACCTTGCAGCGGCTGATCGGGATCGCCGCCGATCGGGGCTACGACACCCGCCGCATCCAGCGCGTGCCCCAGCGCTGGTGATAACCGGCTTGTAGCTTGAAGCTTGTTTCAACACCCCCATCCTTCTAGGGTAAGAGCCCACCGGTCGGAGTGAAGGAGACCCTGATGAAAATCCTGATTGCCGGGGCCAACGGCAAGATTGGCCGCCATTTGGTGCGCGGCCTGGCGGGAAGTGATCACATCTGCCGGGCCATGGTCCGGGACCCTGCCCAGGAGTGGGAACTGCGCCAACTGGGCGCCGACGAGGTGGTGGTGGCGGACCTGGAAGGCGACTGCCGGGCGGCGCTGATCACCTGCGACGCGGTGGTATTCACCGCCGGCTCCGGGCCGCACACCGGCCCGGAAAAAACCGTGGATGTGGACCAGAACGGCGCCATCAACCTGATCGACCAGGCCCGGGACATGGGCGTGGGGCGGTTCGTGATCGTCAGCTCCATGCGCGCCGACGAGCCGGACAGCGGCCCGGAGAAAATGCGCCATTACTTCGTCGCCAAGCAGACCGCGGACAACCACCTGCGCGCCAGTCCTCTCAACTACACCATCGTACGGCCCGGCAAGCTCACCGAAGACGCCGCCACCGGCAAGGTGCGCCTGGCCGAGCGCTTCGACGACTTCGGCGAGATCCCCCGCCAGGATGTGGCGGCGGTGCTGCAGGCCGTGCTCGAAAACCCCGGCACCGTCGGCCGTGAATTCGACCTCCTCTCCGGCGACCGACCGATCGCCGACGCCGTCGCCGCCTTCGCCCGCTGAGGTAGTCCCTCCATCGGGGGACGCGGGTCTGTGTTCTGCCCCGCGCTGCTACCCGGGAAGTGAATCTGTTCAAAGATTATGCATTTCGTTCTCTCCCAAGACTGGACGCTGAATATTCAACGGTTGTAGAGTTTTTATTCATCGGTCGATGAATAGTCCGGTGCATAACAATGACAAAGGGGAGAACAATGATGAAAATCAAAGGCTTGGCGACCTTCGTGGGCGCCATACTGTCGACCACGCTGGCCGCGGCTTTGTGGGCCGGCCCGGCGCAGGCCGGCTCCTGGCAGGACAACCTTTCCCTGGGCGGTTTCAATAACGTCCATCTCTACACCCCGGACAGCAGCTCCCCGGTGGGCACCGGCAAAGCCCTGTTGATCGTGCTGCACGGCTGCACCCAATCCATCAACGCCTACAAAACCGCCAACCTGGAAACCGCCGCTGAGGAGTTTGGCATGGTGGTGGCGGTGCCGGACGCCATGAACAAGGCCGGCTTCAGCTGCTGGTCCTACTGGCAGGGCACCAAGTCGCGCAGCGCCGGCGACTATAAGAATTTGATCGACCTGGCCAACGAACTGTCCTCGGACAGCGGCCGGGGTATCGACCCCAACCAGGTGTACATCGCCGGGCTGTCGTCCGGCGCCAGCTTCGCCAACACCACCGCCTGCCTGGCGCCGGACGTGTTCGCCGGGGTTGGCGTGAGCGCCGGACCCAGCGTCGGCACCAGTTCCGGCGGCGCCATCGGTCCCTGCGAGCAGGCCGACGTGGAGAACCGTTGCCGCAATCTGGGCGGTGCCTACCAGAGCGCTTTCGATACCCAGATCGCGTCGATCGCCCACGGCGATGCGGACACCACCGTGAACACCTGCTACAACCGCCAGAACGCGGAAGGCATGGCCGGGTTGTACGGGGTCAGCGAGTTGCCCGGCAGCACCACCCTGAGCCAGGACGGCGGCACCGCCGAGGAATACCTGTGGCAGGACGGTCGTGTTTCCATGCTGTGGCTGAACGGCCTGGACCATTCCTGGTCCGGCGGGCAGGGCGCCTCGGGCAGTTATATCGGCAGCGCCAGCATTAACTACGCCCGTTATCTGGGCGCGTTTTTCAGCGACAACAACGCCCGCGTAAATCGGAATCTGGCGCCGTCGCTGTCCCAGGTTAGCGCCACGCCGGACGGCGACCGCATCCAGGTGAGCGGCTACGCCGACGACGAGGACGGTAGCGTCAGCCGGGTCGATATCGTTATCGACGGTCTCGACGGCGGCGGTGACAGCTTCACGACCGGGGTCGACGGCGGCGGTTTTTTCCACGCCGACAGCGCCACCCTGGCCGACGGCCTGTACTCGGTGGCGGTGATCGCGGTGGATAACGACGATGGCGAAAGCGTACCGGCGGTGAACACCGTGCGGGTGGGTCCGGAGCCGCCGCCGAGCGCCCCGGTACTCAGCGATATCGGCGTCAGCCTGGACGGACAGTGCGCCACCGTCAGCGGTGAAGTGGTGGACGTCAACCAGAATCTGTCCAGTGTCACGGTGACCTTCTCCACCGGCGCCAGCGCCGCGGACCTGGACGGCGTGCGTTACAGCGCCCGCGCCTGCGGCCTGTCCGGCGGCGCCAACAGCGCCACCGTGGTCGCCGAGGACCAAAGCGGGCTGAGCGCCACTGACCAGATCGATTTCGTGATCGACGCCGGCCAGGTGGCCACCCTGGACCAGCACATCAGTGCCGGCCGTCTCGATTACACCAACTACGCCAACTGCTATCTGGAGTACAGCACCGACGCCTTCAAGCTCAACGAAATCGAAACCGGCGGTCAGTGCCAGTGGCAGGATGGTGACGCCAGTTGCGTGGGGCCGGTGCAGGCCTGTTCCGGTAGTGGTGGCGGAGACGGCGGCGATCCGGGGCCCGATCCGGACGACGGCTGCCAGGTGGAAAGCACTTATAACTACTACCACAAGACCGCCGGCCGGGCGTACAGCACCGGCAACTATTACACCCCGGACTACTTCGCCCAGGGCAGTGACCAGCCGATGAGCGGCTCCACCTGGGGCTCCACCGTGCTGCACAGCACCGACGGCGGCACCGTGTGGCAGGTTGGCGCCTGCCCCTGATCGGCCATCTTGTTGAATTTCCTCCCCTTGCGTACCATCCGTTGCGCGCCCGGCCCCGGGCGCGTATCGCTCAGGGGAGGAACGGATGGCGAAAAAACCGGTGGGACGGCCGCGCGGCCGTAACGGTGAGAGCGGAGACCGTGGCGCCGCCATTCTGGATGTTTCGGAGCGGTTGTTCGCCCGTCATGGCTATGACGGCGTTACCTTGCGCACCGTGGCCCGGGAAGCCGCCGTTGATCTGGCGCTGATCAATTACTACTTCGGTCCCAAGCAACAACTGTTCGACACCGTGTTCCAGCGCCGGGCGCGCATTCTTAACGACGACCGCCTGAAAGCGTTGAACGCCGCCCGCGCGGAAAGCGATCCGGTGCCCCTCGAGAAAATTATCGAAGCCTATCTGCGTCCGCTGGAAATGGCCCAGGAAAGCGCCGATCAGGGCTGGCGTAACTACTGCGCCCTGCTGGCCTATGTGAACACCTCCCCGGTGTGGGGGCCGGTGTTGATGAGCCGTCATTTCGACGCGCCCATGGAAACCTTCGTGGAAGCGCTGTCCGCTGCCTTGCCGAACACCGAGCGGGCGGATCTGTACTGGTGCTACCACTTTATGTCCGGCGCGATGACGCTGACCTTCGCCAACACCGGGCGCATTAACGCCATGTCCGGAGGCTTATGTCGGTCCGACGATTTCCAGACCGCTTACGACCGCATGATCCCGTTTGTGGTGGCCGGCTTCGAGCAGGTCTGCGGTGGTCTCGGCGACCGCTGATCGAGAGAGCGGGTCTTGTGCGAGCGGGCCCTGCCCGCGAAAGGGAGCGAAGCTCCCGGCAGGATGCCAGAGAGCTTTTTTTTGTTCCGGTGTTCGGTGCTCCGTATCCGGGACGCGGTGCAATGGTGGTGCCTTCCGGGATCGCTCAAGCCGTCCATGGGCGCTCTCATTTGGCCATCCATGGCCAAATAGGTCCCTCCAGGCACCACCATTGCCCCGCTCACTTTGCAGCGGAACCGCCACGGGTCAGAAGAACCGCCGGGACCTTTGCAGAAAGGTTCGGCGCCAGCGATAACCGGGGCGGTGACGCTAGCTGGCGAGCGGGTCTGTGTTATGCCCTTCCGGGACCCTGGAGAACAGGACGTTCGACAGGGAGCCTACAGGGACGTACTCGCGGCGTTCCCGGAAGGGCATAACACAGACCCGCGTCCCCGGATGGAGAGAACAGCCCCGGCTATTCCGTATCGTCCGCCGGCGGCGCGGGGTTCTCTTTCCGGGGGGCGTCAGCGGCTTCGCCTTCTTCTTCCGGCGCCGCCGGTTCTTCCGAGGCATCGTCGCCGTTGTCCTCGAGCGTCTGGTCCGACAGCTCGGCCTTGGCTTCCACTTCCTCGGCGCTCTTCTCCTCGCCGATCCGGTAGGCGGCGAAGCCGGCGTGCACCACCTGGTTCACCGCCATGCCCAGCACGCGGCCGTCATAGGGGGCGATGATGGCGCTGCCGGTGTTGCTGATCGGGTCGGTGACGGTGCCGAGGATTTCGCCCTTGCTGACCTGATCGTTGAGCTCCACCTGAGACAGCAAGATGCCGCCCTGATCGGCGCGAATCCATTCTGATTCGAAGAACACCGGTTGCGGCGCGCCCCAGAAACGGCTGGCTTTACGCATGTCGAGGTTTTCCAGCAGGGTCTCCAGCGCTTGCACGCCGTAGTCCACCGCTTCCTCTTCCAGGCGGTTGGGGCCGCCGGCTTCCATGGTCACCGCGACAATGCCTTCTTCCACGGCGGCGGCGCGCAGCATGCCGTCACCGGGCGGGCTGTGCAGCACGGTCATGCCGCCGAAGTGCTTGGCGAACGCCACCACTTCGGACCTGTCCAGATCGGCACGCAGTTGCGGCTGATTGATGCGTTTCTGGGAACCGGTGTGCAGGTCCACCAGGTAATCGCACTGGCGCACGATGTTATTGAACAGAGAGTAGGCTAGTCGGCTGGCGGCGCTGCCGTTCTCGTGACCGGGAAAATAGCGGTTCAGGTCTCGCCGGTCGCTGAGGTAACGCGAGCCGTTGCGGAACCCATCCAGATTGACAATCGGCACGCCCACCACGGTGCCGGCCAGCTCAGTGGGTTCCAGCTCGTACATCAGGCGCCGCACCATTTCGATGCCGTTGAGCTCGTCGCCGTGCACGGCGGCGGTCAGGCACAGGCGCGGACCCGGCTCGCTGCCGTGGGCCACCAGCACCGGCACCGGCGTGGCGATGGACCGGAACGACTGGTCCGGGGCCCAGTGCAGGGTATCGAAAGTGCCCGGCTGCACCGTCTTGCCGAGCAGTTGCAGAGGCTGGACGGCGTCCACGGTTTCCTGGTTGGCACCGTTGGCGTCGCCCCCGGAGGGCGCCGCGTCCTGCTGCGAGGGGGCGGCGTCAGCCGCCGGTTGGCGGGCGGCGACGTCGTCCTCGCTTTCGTTGGCCGGCACATTGGTGGCCAGGGCCATCAGCGTCAGGCTGACGAGCGGAATAATACGCGACACGGAAGCTTCCTTTTAGGGCCGTTTCATGACTCTCGCTGGGCCAGTTCCTCCCAGCGTGCATAGTGTTCGTTCAGGCGCAGCTCCAGTTCCTGAAGCCGCCGTTGGGCGTCGGCGATGTCTTCCTGGGGCCGTTTGTAAAAGTCCGGCTCGGACAGTTCGGTCTGAACGTCGCCCACTTGCGCTTCCAGGTTTTCGATCTGCTCCGGCAATGCTTTGAGTTCCAGCTCTTCCTTATAGGAGAGCTTGCGACCGCCACTGTCCTTGGCTTTCGGCTTGCTGGACGGCGCGGCGAGCTTGCCGGCTTTGACGTCGCCGCCCCGGTTCGGTTCCGGCCGCTGGCGCAACCAGTCCTGGTAGCCGCCCACATAGGCGTGCGGGTCGCCGCCTTCGAACACCAGGGTGGAGGTCACCACGTTGTCGATGAATTCCCGGTCATGGCTGACCAGCAACAGGGTGCCCTGGTAATTGACCAGTTGCTCTTCGAGCAGCTCCAGGGTTTCCACGTCCAGATCATTGGTGGGCTCGTCGAGGACCAGCAGGTTGAACGGCTTGGTGAACAGCTTGGCCAGCAGCAGCCGGTTGCGTTCGCCGCCGGACAACGAGCGCACCGGCTGGCGGGCGCGCGCCGGTTCGAACAGAAAGTCCTGCAGGTACCCCATGACGTGTTTCTTGCGGCCGTTGATCTCGACCACATCGGAGCCTTCCGCCAGGTTGTCGAGCACGCTTTTGTTGCTGTCCAGGGTGTCGCGCATCTGGTCGAAATAGGCCACCTGCAACTGGGTGCCGTGTTTCACGGTGCCGGTGTCCGGCGTCAGCCGGTCCAGCAGCAAACGGATCAGCGTCGACTTGCCGCAGCCGTTGGGCCCCAGGACGCCGACCCGGTCGCCGCGCAGCAGGGTGATGGAAAAATCCTCCAACAGCGGCAGGCCTTCGATGGCGTAGCCCAGGTGCTCGGCTTCGATCACCACTTTGCCGGAGTTGTCGCTTTGCTGGATTTCCAGGCCGGCGGTGCCCTGGCGGTTGCGACGGCGGGCGTAGTCCTCGCGCATGCTTTTCAAGGCCCGTACCCGGCCCTCGTTACGGGTGCGTCGCGCCTTGATGCCCTGGCGGATCCAACGCTCTTCCTGGCTGAGTTTCTTGTCGAACTCGGCGTTGGCCCGCTCTTCGTTTTCCAGTGCTGCCTGCTTGCCGGTCAGGTACTTGTCGTAATCGCCGGGCCAGCTGGTCAGCTTGCCCCGGTCCAGCTCGATAATGCGGGTCGCCAGCGAGCGGATGAACGCCCGGTCGTGGGAAATGAACACCAGGGTGGCGGAGTAGCCTTTCAAGAAGGTTTCCATCCAGCGGATCGCGTCCAGGTCCAGGTGGTTGGTGGGCTCGTCCAGCAGCAGAATGTCCGGCTCCTGGACCAGCGCCCGGGCCAGCAGCACGCGGCGTTTCATACCGCCGGACAGGCCGGCGAAATTCTGCTCGCCGTTCAGGTTGAGCTTGGAGAGCACGGTGTCCACGCGCTGGAACAGCTGCCAGGCCCCGCGCGCCTCGATCTGATTGTTCAGGGTTTCGAAGCGGGCCAGGTTCTGGTCCATGCGCTCCGCCTCCGCCGGGTCCGCCAGTGCGCGGCTGAGATGGTCGTGCTCATTGAGCAGCGTGCCCAGCTCACCCAGGCCCTCGGCGACCATGTCGTGCACGCTGTGGTCCTGGTCCTCGGGCACCTCCTGTTCCAGACGCGAGATGGTCAGGTTCTGGGTGCTCTCGATCTGGCCGTCGTCGGCCTGGATCTCGCCGGCCAGGACCTTGAGCAGGGTGGACTTGCCGGAGCCGTTGCGGCCCACCAGACAGAGGCGTTCGCCGGCCTCGATGGTGAGGTCGACATTGTCGAGCAACGGTTGCTCGCCGAAGTGCAGTTGAATCTGTCGCAGGGTGATCAATGACATGAAAGAGAGTCGTCTTGAAGTGAGGCGGCGAGTGTAGCATCTCCGTCGGCCCCGGTGCCCGGGATCCGACGGTTCACTGATCGCCGTCGGGCTGCGAGGTGCCCCCGGCGGGGTCGCCGGCCGCCGGATCGTCGGGTTGATCCCCGCCTTTGCCCGACCCGAGCGAGAACTTCTCGCCGTCGTTCATACTGCGCAGGTGAAGGTCGAGTTGGTTGATGGCGATCTCCACGCCGTGCTCGCGGGCCAGGGTATCGATGGCGCGGTTCAACTCGTTGGTGGCGAACAGAATGTCGCCGATTTCCCCGAGATAGACGCGCAACTCGTGATCCAGGGTGCTGGCGCCGAACGCCATGAACAGAATCAGCGGTTCCGGATCCTGCAGCACCCGGGGGTTGTCGGCCGCCGCTTTGGCCAGGACATCGTGGCAAGCCTGCAGATCGGACCCGTAGGCGAACCCCACTTTAAGGGTGACGCGGGTGACGGTATCGGTGAGAGACCAGTTGATAAGCCGCTCGGTGACGAACGCCTTATTGGGAATGATGATTTCCTTGCGGTCGAAATCGATGATGGTGGTGGCGCGGATGCGGATACGGCTGACGGTGCCCGACAGCTCGCCGATGGTGATCACGTCACCGATGCGCACCGGCCGCTCGAACAAAATGATGATGCCGGAGATAAAGTTGGCGAAGATCTCCTGCAAGCCGAAGCCCAGGCCCACGCCGAGCGCGGCCACCAGCCACTGCAGTTTGCTCCAGGACAGCCCCAGCGAACTCAGGGTGATCATAATGCCGACCATCACGATCACATAGGACAGCAGCGTGGTGGTGGCGTAGCTGGCGCCCTGTTTCAGGTTCAGTCTGGAGAGCAGTAGCACTTCCAGCAGACCGGGCAGATTGCCGACCAGAACAAAGGTACCGATGCCGATGGCCAGCGCGGTGATCACATCGCCCAGGCTGATCGGCGAGCTGGTGGCGTTGGCGCCGCTGCCCTCGGTGCTCTCCCAGAGCACAATGGTGTTGGTGTAGGAGAACGCATTGATCACATCCGCCCACACC
>DASUNW010000085.1:0-14449 GCA_036276955.1 Alcanivorax sp.
GGCGGCCGGCGCCCGGTTCACAATTCGCCGTGGATGCTTTCCAGGATCGCCAGGCCCGATGCTTTCTCGGCCAGTGCCGTGCCTTCCCCGTTGAGCACCGCCACCTGAATACCGTTGGTGGTGTGGCTCAATTTCAGACGCGCCTGGGGCGGTTCCAACTGATAGCGCTCGGGCGCGGTCAGGAAAAGCACGCCCTGGTCCCGGTTGCGGTCGGTAACGCGCAAGTCGGTCTGGGTGAGCGCCTCGGTGACTTTTTCCCAGGCCCAGGCAAAGCTGGTGGGCATCATGATGATCGGATAGCCACTGCCGTCCTTGGCCAGCACCGGCGTGCCGCTATCTTCGGGCGGCGCCACCGGCGTGTCGTTCCCGTCGCCCTCGTCTTCGCCGATCAGCGCGACCAGTTGCGGCGGACGGGGTGCCTTGAAGCCATCTTCGTCCTCGCCCCTGCCCTGCAAACGGCGTTCCATCTGCGGCACCGCGTAGAGCGGCTCCTCGCCCATGAACACCATATCCCCGGGGACCGTCATCGGCTCCAGCACCCGCGCTTCGCGATAGCGCAGGCTGTTATCCGGAATCAGGCCGCAACCGGCCAATGTCAGCGCCGCGGCGCCGGCAACAATCAAACTACGATGCATTATCCCTCCAGGAGACCGCAGCTACGCAGCGTTTCGCGCAAGCGTGGCTGGGCGGCCTCCGACAAATGAACCAGCGGCAAACGAATGCCGCTGTCAATCAGACCCATTTCATACAGGGCCCATTTCACCGGAATCGGGTTGGCTTCCAGGAATAGATCACGGTGGAGGGGTTCCAGTTCCGCATTCAAGGCGCGAGCACGGTCCACATCACCGTCCACCGCCGCCCGGCACATGGCGGCCATCTTCGCCGGCGCCACGTTGGCGGTCACCGAGATGTCGCCGTCACCGCCGGCCAGAATCAGCTCCAAGGCGGTGGCGTCGTCGCCGGAATAGATCAAAAAGTCGTCACCGCAGCGTTCACGGATTTCCCGGGCACGCTCCAGATTGCCGGTGGCTTCCTTGATGCCGACGATATTAGGCACCTTGGCGAGACGCTCCACGGTTTCCGGCAGCAGGTCGCAGGCGGTGCGACCGGGCACGTTATAGAGAATCTGCGGAATGTCCACCGCCCGCGCCACGGCCAGGAAGTGCTGGTACAGGCCTTCCTGGGGCGGCTTGTTATAGTACGGGGTCACCAGCAGGCAGGCATCGGCGCCGTCACGCTTGGCGTCACGGGTAAGACGAATGGCTTCCTCGGTGCTGTTGGCGCCGGTACCGGCGATCACCGGGATACGTTTGTCGGCCACCGCCACGATCTCGCGGACCACACTGTCGTGTTCCTCGAAACCCAGGGTGGCGGATTCACCGGTGGTGCCCACCGCCACGATGCCATGGGTGCCCTGCTCCACATGCCAGTTGACCAGACCGCGCAGACGTTCCCAGTCCACCGATCCGTCTTCGCGCATGGGGGTTACCATTGCCACGATGCTGCCGCGAATCATGCCGCTTCCTCTTTAACGCTTTCGACGCCTTGATTAATGGAGCGCTATGGTAAACCCCGCCCGAAGGGCGGACAAGCGTTGCCCGGCCCGGTAAGCTGTGCCGCTGGCGGCCACAAGGCCGCGATCAGGCAGTAGCAGGAGACCACCATGACGATTAAAGAAGGGCAGCCGGCGCCGGACTTCAGCGCCCCGGCCACCGGCGACACCACCCTCACCCTGTCGGCGCTGAAGGGCAAGAAAGTGGTGCTCTATTTTTACCCCAAGGACAGCACCCCGGGCTGCACCACGGAGGGCCAGAACTTCCGCGATCTGTACCCCAACTTCCAGGAAGCCAACTGCGAGATCCTGGGCGTGTCCAAGGATTCCCTGCGCCGCCACGAAAACTTCAAGGCGAAGCAGGCCTTTCCGTTCGAGCTGATCAGCGACGAGGACGAGACGATCTGTCGCCTGTTCGACGTGATCAAGCTGAAGAAAATGTACGGCAAGGAATTCGAGGGTATCGAGCGCAGCACCTTCTTGATCGACGAGGACGGCGTGGTGCGCGATATCTGGCGCAAGGTCAAAGTCAAAGGCCACGCCGAGGACGTCCTCGACGCCGTCCACGGCCTGTAGCGAGGGCGGGTGTCGGGTTACGGCCTTTGGCCTAACCCGACCTACGTCTGTTCCGAGTGCCGCCAGGCGTCGCTGCGTTTCGGCCAGGCATTAATCACCGCCTTGAGCAGCGTGGCCAGCGGAATCGCGAAAAAGATCCCCCAGAAGCCCCACACGCCGCCGAAGAACAGAATCGCGGTGATGATCGCCACCGGGTGCAGATTGACCGCCTCGGAAAACAGCAACGGCACCAGAATATTGCCGTCGATGAACTGGATCACCCCGTAGATCACCATCACCAGGGCGAAGTCGGCGCCCCAGCCGAACTGCAGATAGGCCACCGCCGCCACCGGCACGGTAACGATGGTGGCGCCAATATAGGGAATCAGTACCGACAGCCCCACCAGCACCGCCAGCAACACCGCGTAGTTCAATCCCAACACCAGGAAAGCCAGGAAGGTCACCGACCCCACCAGCAGGATTTCCACCGCCTTGCCGCGCACATAGTTGGCGATCTGCTGATCCATTTCCTGCCAGACGTGGGACAGAATACGCCGCCGCTCCGGCAGAAAGCCCAGCACCCAGCCCACCAGTTTTTCGCGGTCCTTGAGGAAAAAGAACACCAGCAGCGGCAGCAGCACCAGGAACACCAGAATTTCCAGCATGTTGGGAATCGAGGACAGCGACAGGGTGAGCACCGCCTGGCCCAGCTGGGCCAGCTCCCGCTGGGCGATGGTCACCAGCGTGTTGACCTGTTCCATGGAGATCATCTCCGGGTAGCGCTCCGGCAAACTGCGCAGCCAGGTCTCCGTGGTACGCAGGATATCCGGCAACTGGTCGCGCACCAGCAGCACGGTCTGCCGCCATAACAGCGGCATCAGCACCACCAGCACCGCCACCAGGGCGGCCAGGAACACCAGAAACACCAGGTTTACGGAAAGCACCCGCGGCACCCGGTAACGGTTCAGGGCGGTGACCAGCCCCTGCATCAGATAGGCCACCACCAGCGCCGCCAGCACCGGCGCCAGAATTCCGCCAAACAACAGCACCACGGCGAAACCCGCCAGCAGCAGAAACAGCAGGTAGACGGCTTCCTCGTCGGAAAACCAGGCATTGAACCAGCCTTTAAGCACATTCAGCATCGGGGAACCTCGGGCCTAGTCGCCACAACGAATGAGAAAGTGGAATTCCCGCTCGTCCTGCTCGTGGCGAACCAGCTCATGGGAAGATTGTCGAACGTATTCAGGAATGTCCCGGGCCGAGCCGGCGTCGGTGGCCGTCACTTCCAGCAAGGCGCCGGCCTGCAGAGCGCGCAACGCCTGCCGGGTCTTGAGCAAAGGCAGCGGGCAATTCAGACCGCGGGCATCCAGATATTTGATATCCATGGTGTGATCCGTTCGCAGGGGCGGTCATTATAGAGCACCTGACACTATTATCAGAGATACCCCGACAAGACAGAGCCAAATTCGCAGGTGAAATGTTGATCGCTAAGGAATTCACTTTGTTCACTGCCGCGCGCCTCGCGTTGCTGGCTTTGCTGTGCCTGGGCGCGGGCCTGGGCCAGGCCCAACAACAGGATTTGCCGGAGCTGGGCGATCCCACCGTGGCGATTATTTCCGCCGAGCAGGAGTACCGGCTTGGGCGCGGCTGGCTGCGCCAGCTTCGCGGCCAGACGCCGATCATGGAAGATCCGCTGGTCCAGGAGTACGCGGAACACCTGGTGTACCGGCTGGCCTCCTTCAGTGAACTGAACGAACCCGACCTGGCCGTCGTGGTGATCAACAGCGCCGCCATCAATGCCTTCGCGGTGCCCGGCGGGGTGATCGGCCTCAACGCCGGTCTGTTCCTGAACGCCGCCAGCGAGGACGAGGTGGCCAGCGTGGTCGCCCACGAGATCGCCCACGTCAGCCAGCGCCACTTCACGCGCCGGTATATGGACTCCAAGCGGCGCGGCCCGGCGGTATTGGCCGCCATGCTGGCAAGCATCGCGCTCGCCATTGCCGGCAGCGGTGAGGCCGGCATGGCCGGTATCGCCGCCACCCAAGCGGCGTCGATCCAGGCGCAACTGGCCTACTCCCGCCACAACGAATACGAAGCCGACCGGGTGGGCATGCAGATTCTCGCCGCCGCCGGCATGGACCCCGGGGCCATGCCGCGTTTCTTCGAGCGCATGCTGGAACAGCAGCGCTACTCCGGCGATCCGCCGGAGTTTCTTCTCACCCACCCGCTGACCGCCGAACGGGTCGCCGATTCCCGCGCCAGGGCACGCAATCTCAGCACCCCGGCGTCCACGCCCTCGCTGGATTTCGAGCTGGTCCGCGCCCGTATTCAAGCACGCTATTTCGACGGTCAGAAGCGAGCCCGGGACTACTTTCAGAGGCAACTGAAGGAGAACCAGGGCGCCGAGCAACTGGCGGCCCGCTACGGCCTCGCGCTCACCGATCTGAAAGCAAACCGCTACGACGCGGCACGCCGGACCCTCACCGACCTGCTGGAAGCACACCCGAATCAACTTTGGTTTCAACTCGGGCTTATGGAAGTGGCTATGGATCAGGGCCTCTACGCCGACGTGATCTCGCGCGGCCAGGACGTACTCGCCATCAACCCCACGGACTACGCCGCCTCGGTGATGACCGCCCGGGCCTACCTGCTGAGCAAGAAGCCGGAACAGGCGGCGCCGCTGCTGGAACCACTACTGTTACAGCGCCCCACCGACCCGATGCTGTGGTCTCTGGCGGCCGACGCCTGGGGCAACAGCGATCAGGACGCCCGCGCCCATCGGGCCCGGGCGGAAGTGTTGTTCCTGCGGGGTCAGGACCAGGCCGCCCTGCGCCAGATGCGTTTCGCCCTGGACGAGGCGGACGGCCAGTTCGCCCTGCGCAGCAAGCTGAATGCGCGCCTGGGCGAAATGGAACGGCTCTCGTCGGAGGAATTCTAGGATGGGTCGGCGCCTCAGGGCTTAAGGCGGGCGCCGAATTCGAGCATGCGATCCAGGGGCTTCATGGCCTTGGCGGCCAGCGCCGGGTCGACGAAGATTTCCTGGCCGCAGCCGTTGTCGTCTTCCAGCACCGCCAGGGTGTTTTCCAGGCCGTTCATGGCCATCCACGGGCAATGGGCGCAGCTTCGGCACGCCGCGCCGCTGCCGGCGGTGGGCGCTTCCACAAAGGTCTTGTGCGGCGCCAACTGCTGCATTTTGTAGAAAATGCCCTTGTCGGTGGCGACGATGAAGGTCTGATTGGCCATCTCCTGGGCGGCCTTGATCAGCTGCGAGGTGGAGCCCACCACATCGGCCATCTCCACCACCGAGGCCGGGGATTCCGGGTGCACCAGCACCGCCGACCCCGGATAGGCCGCCTTCAGATCTTCCAGGCCCTGGGCCTTGAACTCTTCGTGGACGATGCAGGCACCGTCCCAGCAGAGCACGTCGGCGCCGGTTTTACTGCGCACATAGTTGCCCAGGTGCTTGTCCGGGGCCCAAAGAATCTTCTCGTTGCGCTGGTCCAGGTATTCGATCAGCTCCACCGCGATGGAGGACGTCACCACCCAGTCGGCGCGCGCCTTCACCGCCGCCGAGGTATTGGCGTACACCACCACGGTGCGGTCCGGGTGCTGGTCGCAGAACGCCGCGAACTCGTCTTCCGGGCAACCGATATCCAGGGAACAGGTCGCTTCCAGGGTGGGCATGAAAACGCGCTTTTCCGGGCTGAGGATCTTGGCGGTCTCGCCCATGAAGCGAACGCCGGCAACAATCAGGGTGCTGGCCGGATGATCACGGCCGAAGCGGGCCATTTCCAGGGAATCCGCCACGCAGCCGCCGGTTTCCTCGGCCAGGGCCTGGATCTCGGGGTCGGTGTAATAATGGGCCACCATCACGGCGTCGCGGGCCTGTAACCGTTCTTTAATGCGCTGACGGTACAGTGAACGCTGATCGTCGGTGAGTTCGGATTGCTCGTTGGCGCCGGTCAAATGGGCGCGCACGATCTCTTGGGCCTGTGCTGTCATACGGCATCACCACCCCAGCATAAGGGGACATATCAATCGCTTGAGGGCACCCGTGGTTCAGGATACCACCTTGGTCTTGGCGTCGGGATCATACCATATTGGTCTTAGCAGGACGCTGACCATGACCAAAAGCGACAGCCTCATCGTCCTATATGGACGCCGCGCCGTTCGGATTCAAGCCCTCCCCGCCCCGGTAATCGGGTCCGGCGGCGAGCAGATGCACGGTGCTGATGGCGCGCTCCATGAAGGCACCCTGACAGTAGCACAGGTAGTAATCCCACATCCTGCAGAAGCGTTCGTCGAAGCCCAGTTCACGAATCCGCGGCAAGGCGCTGACGAAACGGGCCCGCCACTCCTCGATGGTTTTGCCGTAATGGGCGCCGATGTCTTCCAGCCCCACCGGCATGAGCGCGGTATTCTTGCGTAACGCCTGGCACATCACCGTCACCGAGGGCAGAAAGCCGCCGGGAAAAATATAGCGTTTGATAAAGTCGACATTGTCGCGGGCGTATTCGTAACGCTGGTCCGGCACCGTGATCGCCTGCAACAGCAGCAACCCTTCCGGCTTGAGGCGCTGATTGAGTACTTGAAAATAGCCGTCCAGAAACTGGTGGCCCACCGCCTCGATCATCTCCACGGATACGATACGGTCGTAGCGACCCTGCAGTTCCCGGTAATCCTGCTCCAGCACCTGGATACGATCCGACAGGCCGGCTTCGCGCACCTGTTCGCGGGCGAAGCGGGCCTGCTCCCGGGAGATCGTGGTGGTGGTCACGCGCACCCCATAATGACGGGCCGCGTGCAGGGCCAGGCCGCCCCAGCCGGTGCCGATTTCCAGCACCTCCATGTCCGGGGCCAGACGCAGGCGCTGGCAGATCAAATCCAGTTTATGGGTGGCGGCGACTTCCAGGTCCGCTTCCGCGCTGGGGTAGATAGCGCTGGAATACATCATGTGCCGGTCCAGAAACAGGGCGAAGAAATCGTTCCCCAGGTCGTAGTGGGCGGCGATGTTACGGCGTGACCCGTTCAGGGAATTGCGGTTCATGGCGTGCAGCGCTTTGAGCGCCGGCTTGGCCAGCCAGGCGGCGGCGCCTTCCAGCGCCTGCATGGCCTCCACGTTGGCGGCGAAGAAACGCACCACCGCGACCAGGTCCGGGCTGTCCCAGGCACCGTCCATGTACGCTTCGGCGGCGCCCAGGGCGCCCCCGGTCATCATCTGCCGGTAGCTGTCCCAGTCATGAATGTGAATCTCGGCGGCGCCGCTGCCCGTCGCGCCAATGGCGACCCGTTCACCGTCAGGCTCATGCAACACCACCCCACCCTTGGGCATTTTCGCCAGGTGTCCCTGCACCAGCCGTCGGGCCAGACTTTGTGTCCAGGACGGGCGCTGACTGACCAGCGCCTTATCGCCGTCCATCATGAGTGTTCTCCCCATTACCTTGCTTGTCTTTAGCCGGGTGAGCATGGAAGCGGGCACCCTTGCGCCACAGCTTCCAGGCCTGCCAATAAATGGCCGCCACCGTTTTCACGCTCTGCACGCCGAACCGGCCTATTACCCGTGCCATGGCGCGGCCGTCCGCTTGTCCCATGTGCATTTTCAGGCCGGCGGCAAAAACAAGCTGATCGCCGTCCCGGTCTTCTAACGTTAGGCGCAGATCGGGAAATAAGGCGTGAAGATGCCAGTGGTAGCGCAGCCCCAGCGGCAGAAAGGGCGACACATGGAAGGTCTTTTCATGGCTTACGGTTTGCGGCCCCGCCTCCTGGCTCAAGGGCAAGGCGTAGATATGCCGTTCATGCCAGGGCGTATTGCGCACCTCCGCCAACATGGACGCCGGCCGGTCGGCGCCGGCCGGGTAATGGAAGTACAGCACCAGCGGATTGAACAACATGCCGAAGGTGCGCCACTGGCCGAGCATGTAGACACGCCCGTCGCGCCAGTCCAGGCCGGCGTGCTGGGCCTGCTCGCGCACCTTGTCGCCGAGCGGCCGCGCGCTGGCGTCGACGAAATCCCGGTCGCGGAACGTCACCGGCCGCCAGCGGCGCCCCCAAAGGCGCTGGCGGGCCAGCAACTGATCCGGGGCATCCACATCGCACCACACCAGCCACAGCGGATAGCCGAAAGCGTGCCGCATCGGCGTGTGACGCTGATGCCACACCCGGCCGGTGGCGAGCGCGAAACGGGGAATCACAGCGCGGCTCCTTTTTTACCGGCATCGGCGCCCTTACGGATGCCGTCCACCACATCCAGCGCCGACACCACGCCGTCTTCGTGGAAGCCGTTGCGGCACCAGGCGCCGCAAAACCAGGTTCGGTTGTCGCCGTTCCCGGCCAGCAGACGCTGGCGGGCCAGCAATCCTTCGGTGGTGAACAGCGGATGGTGAAACACCTCCCGGCGGATCACCGTCTCCGGGCGGATCCGGTCACCGGCGTTCAGCGTCACACAGAACGTCTCCGGCGCCTGGAAACCCTGCAGAATATTCATGTTGTAGGTCACCTGCACCGGTTCCGCGTCATCGCTGCGCCCCAGCAGCGCGTTCCAGCTCGACCACACCCGGCGGCGTTTGGGCAGCATGTCGGTATCGGTGTGCAAGACCACATCGTTGGCCTGGTAGCGCAAGTCCGCCAGACATTGCTGTTCCCGTTGATTGGCGTCGCCGAGCAGCGCCAGCGCCTGATCACTGTGGCAGGCCATCACCACCTGATCGAAACGGTGGCTGCCGTCGGCGGTGCGCACGGTCACGCCGTCTTCGTCGCGGCGCACTTCGGTGACCGGCGTGGCGGTGTGAAAACGGGCGCTGCAGGCGGCGCGCAGCGCCTCCACATAGCGGGTGGAACCGCCGGGCACCACGTACCATTGCGGCCGGTTACGCAGCGCCAACAGACCGTGATTGATAAAAAAACGCACGAAGAATTTGGCCGGAAAGGCTTCCATCTGCGCCAACGAACAGGACCAGATGGCGCCGCCCATGGGCAGAATGTAGTGACGCCGGAAACGCTCGCCGTAACCCTGTTCATTCAGATAGGCGCCCAGGGGCTGCTCGCCGGCATCACTGTTCAGCAAGGCCGGCGCCTGCCGGTTGAAGCGCAGAATATCGCGCAACAACGCCCAATGACCCGGGTCAAGCAGATTACGGCGGCGCCCGAAAAAGCCGCCCAAACCATCGCCACAGTATTCCACCCCGCTTTGCGCGTCGGTCACCGCGAAGCCCATGGCGGTGGGCTGACGGCCGATGCCCAGCTCCGTCAGCAGCGCCTCGAAACGCGGGTAGGTGCGGTCGTTGAAAACAATGAACCCCATGTCCACGGCGTAGTCGCCGTGCTCGCGCCGCACGTCCACGGTGAAGGTATGGCCGCCCAGCCGGGGCTCGGCTTCAAACACCGCCACCTCATGGTCGCGGCTCAAATACCAGGCGGCGGTGAGCCCGGCGATGCCGCCGCCGACAATCGCGATGCGCCGGCTCAAGAGGCGTCTCCGTTTTGCTGCTTCCAGGCGTCACGGGCGGCGCGAAAGGCGCTCTCGACCCGCTGTTTGACGCCCTGATGGGCGACGATCGTGGTGGGGTAATCCGGGGTCATCAAAGGCTGCTTCCAGGGTTCGTGGATGGTCTTGTCGTCGGCGCCGGCCAGCTCGGGCACGAAGCGGGCGATAAAGCGGCCGTGCGGGTCGAAGCGAAGGCTTTGGCGCACCGGGCTGAAGACGCGGAAATACGGCGCGGCGTCGGTGCCGGTGGACGCGCTCCACTGCCAGCCGCCATTGTTGGCGGCGAAATCACCGTCCACCAGATGCGCCATAAAAAACCGTTCGCCTTTGCGCCAATCGATAAACAAATGCTTGGTCAAAAACATGGCGGTGAGCATGCGCAGGCGGTTGTGCATCCAGCCGGTTTGCACCAGCTGGCGCATGGCGGCGTCCACCAGCGGATAGCCGGTACGGCCTTCGCACCAGGCCTGGAAATGCTCTTCGTTATCGCTCCACTGAAGCAGCCCGGTCTCGGGCCGGAACGGCGCGCCGGTGGCCAGCGACGGGAAGCGGTGCATGATCTGCCGATAGAAATCCCGCCAGGCCAGCTCGCCGATCCAGGTGGCCGCGCCCTCCCGGGCAACCGGGTCCTGCAGCGCCGGTCGGGCCGCCAGATAGGCGTCCAGTGGCGCCAGGGTGCCCGCCGACAGCGCCGTCGACAGGCCGCTGGTGCCGGGCTCCGCGGGGAAGTCCCGCCGGGCTTTGTAGTCGCCGAGATGTTGCTCGACGAAGTCCTTGAGCTGGCCGCGCGCGGCCTCTTCACCGGGGTGCCACAACGCGGTGATCGAGCCGGGCACGGACAGGGCGTCCAGCGCCCGCTCAACGCGCTCGCGGCCGATAAAGCGGCCCTGCCCGCCGGGCCAGTCCGGCGCCGGCACCGGTTGCGGCCGGCGCTCGTCCATCCACAGGTCCCAGCGCTTTTTATAGGCGGTGAACACCGTATAGGGCGTGCCCTTGCCGGTGTGCAGCGCCCGGGGCGGCACCAGCACGCCGTCGTCGAATCCGTGGATGCGCACACCCCGCGACTCCAAGCGGCGGGCCACCGCCCGGTCCCGGTTCAGTTCATTGAGCGGGTACTCCCGGTTGCAGAACACCTCGGTGATGCCCTGCTCGGCAACGAAGTCTTCCAGGGCGGTGACGCTGCCGTCGAAATCGCCGCCGTCGAGCACATGCAGATCGACGCCCTTGGCGGCCAGGGACTCGCCCAGCTCCAACAGACTGCGCAGCACGAACCAGCGACGCGCCGGCGCCACGCCGTGCGCGTCCCATTGATCCGGGCACAGCACATGCACCGCGGTGACCGCGTCGCCGCCGGCCAGCGCCTGGGTCAGTGGAGTGTGCCCATAACAGCGCAGATCATTACGAAACCAGACCAGTCGCACCCTATTCTCCTTGCTGTTGAATCATTGGATCGGCGTGTTCCATTACTTTCGCCACCGCTTGATAGCCGCCGGGTTCGCACCGCAGCCAGGCCGGTGTCGGCGGGTCGGCGGCCAGCGCCGGACCAGCGCAAACAAAGGCACCGGCGGGTTGCTCACGGGGCCACAACTGCGCCATCTGACGACGCGCCGGGCGTTCGCCCAGCATCCACACCACCCCGGCCAGGCGCGGGTCCGCCAGCCAGGGGGTCAGGGCCGGCCAGGCCACCGGCGTTTCCAAACACCACACCGGCCGGTCCGCCACCGCCGCCTGGGTCAGCGCCGGCAGCGGGTCGCCCACCGCCATCACCAGCCAGGCCCGCTCGCGTCGACCCGGCGCCCGGGCCAGCAGCCGGCCGGCCAGTTTTTGCCGCAGAAAACTGTCCAGCAGCGCCTGCGCCACGCCCTGGCCCGGCAGTGCGCGCAGATGATCGCGCAGTGGGTCGCAAAATCCCGTGACCACGCGAACCAGCGGGTAGTCGCCGGTGAGCCGCTGGAACAGCTGCTCCAGGCGGCGCACGTTGTGGCCTTCCAGCGCCTGCAGCGCCTCCTCCATGGCGTCCCGCCAGGGCCCGGCCACCGTGGTCACCGGCGCCGCGCCCTGCTCCAGGACCTGGCGCACCTGGCTGATCGGCAACCCCCGATCCAGCCAGGATAGAATCTGTTCGATCAACGCCAGATCCTGCTCGCTGTAGCGGCGGTGGCCGCGCTCGGTGCGCGCCGGACGGATAAGACCGTAGCGGCGCTCCCAGGCGCGCAGCGTCACCGGGTTGACACCGCTTTTCTGGCTCACCGCCTGGATGCTGTAGCCGTCCTCGAACGCTTTCATGGCTGTCTCATACTCGATTGCGCAGGCCCAACGCGTCCGGGTACGGACGCAGGTACTCTTGCGTGGCCAGGTAAGGCTGCTCGACCTTGCTCTGGGCGGCGCGCAGCAACGTCATCGGCACCACCAGCGGCACCTCGTCGCGCAGGTAGGCGTCGATCTGCTGGTGGATCAAGGCGCGATCCTGCTCGCCCAAGGCGTCGCGCAGAAAGCCCATCAAATGCAGCATGGTGTTCACATGGGCGCCCGGGGAAATACGCTTGGCCATGGCCGGCATAAAGGCCCGGATGTAATCGTCAGCGATCTCGTCTAGCGGCCGTGTCTTAAGGTCGGCAAGCAGCGGACCGAGCCGCCGGTAGGTGGCCTGGCAATGGGCGAGAAGCTGGAATTTGTGACGGCTGTGGAAGTCGATCAAACCCTTGGCGGTGAGACCGCCCTCGCACTCAGTCAGCCGGCACCAGTCGTCATAAACGAACACCCGCTCGACGAAGTTCTCGCGCAGGCGGTCGTCGTTGAGACGGCCCTCCTCCTCCACCGGCAGCAGCGGATAACGGGCCATCAACGCCGCCGCGAACAGGCCACTGGCATCCCGGCGGACCACCTCGCCGTCCTCGCGGTAAACGCGGATACGCTCCATGCCACAGCTCGGCGACTTGGCCATCAACACAAAACCGCGCAGATCCGCCAGGCCGTCCAGGGTGTCGGTCACGAAGCCGTCCATCAAGGCGGTAAAATCCCGATCGCCCCGGGTGGCCTTAAGACGCACGCCGCTGTCGGTATCCACCAGGTGCATGGCCGGGCGCGGCGTGGACAGACCGGCGCCCATCTCCGGACACAAAGACCGGAACCGGAAATAGCGCGCCAGCACCCCGGTGCAATAGCGGGAATGCTTGTGACCGCCGTCGTGGCGCACCTCGCGCCCCATTAAACAGGCGCTGATGCCCACCGGAATCCGCTGATCGTCGCTGTCTGAATGCCGCCTCATGACCCCTCCGCACGCTTCGTCTGAAGCTGTACAAACCGTGATAGCTGTACAAGTCTCCAGCGTCAGCCATGAAGGCTTTGTGAAGCAAGTCTCAAGGTGGAACAGAGAGGGGCCGAAGGGGCGCACATTTAAAGCTGTTTTACACACGGCGGCGCGGGATCGTGGCACAGTGTCTTTGCGTTGCTGGCCACGGACGGTCAACGTCTCCCCCAGGACGTCACGCAACGCGCATCCCCCCTTCCTTCAGGCATTTGAAGGAACCCCAGGCCGCCTTCCCCCAGGCGGCCTTTTTTATGGTTCATCGCGGATTACCGGGAAAAGCGGCTTTGATCTTCAGGAAGAAGTAGTCGCTGTCCCGGTAGCCATAGGCCATGCGTTTGATGACCTTGATGCGGTTGTTCATGCCCTCCAGCACGCTGGTGTTGAGGCGATAGGTGGCACTGGCGATGATGCCCTCGGCATAGGGCTTCAAAAGCCGAGCGAAGCGGATCAACGGCGCCAGGCCACTCGCCTGAGCCATGTTGAACCATCGTGTCCAACGCCACCGGGCGGCCCGCTCGGTGCGGGCGTACCAGAGCTCCTTGAGCTGGCTCTTCATCAGATACACCAGCATCAGCGGTTGATTCAGGTCCAGTAATGTCTTCAGCTCGTCCGCCTGATCGGCCTTCAGGTTCTCAGGATTGCGCAGCAGCAACCACCGCGACCGCTTCACGGCCCGCCGTGCGGGCTTGTCCTGTCGCAGTTGGTTGGCCTGATCCACCCGGACCCGGTCGATCACCTCCCGGCCGAATTTGGCGATCACATGGAACAGGTCGTAGACCACCCGGGCGTTGGGGCACCAGGCCTGTACCTCCAGGTCCATGGCGGTGTTCATATCCATGGCCACCGCCTCAATGTGTTCACAGTGCGCCCCCAGCCACTCGAAGCAGGGCCGAATCGCCTCCCGGGACCGCCCTTCGCCCACCCAAAGCACCTGTCGGGTCTCGGCGTCGATGACCACGCTGGCATAACGGTGGCCCTTGAACAGGGCGAACTCGTCCATGACCAGGTAACGGACCAGACTGAGGTCAGGCTCAGGCAGGTCGCGGGCCAGCCGGGCCTTGTCGATGCTCTTGAGGGTGTGCCAGTGCAGCCCGGTAAGGCCGGCGATCTGCTTGAGCGGCAGCAAGGTCAGCAGTATCTCCACGTGCTGGCGCAGCCGGTGGGTCAGCCGGGCTCGCGGGGCCAACCAGGACAGCGCCTCACGCCCGACACCGCAGCGGGGGCAGCGCACCCGCCGCACCGGCACCTCCAACCAGACCCGGTACTCGAACAGATCCCGGTCTCGGACTCGCCGCCTTGTCGTGTCATGGATCAAGGAGCAGGATCGCCGGCAGCTTGGACAGCAAGGCGGTACTTGAGGGTCTGGGATCAGGTAAATCAGGCACTCGGAATCGGAGAGCGGAACGAACCGGGTGGCCATAAAGCCTTCCCAGCCCGAGCCGGGGAACGTAGCATCGCCCATGGCGGCAGTGTCCTTGTGTGGTTGCTTGGTCGCACAAACAACTTAACTCGGTTCACTGTCCGCCCCTACCTCTGAGTTCTCCTGTTT
>DASUNW010000086.1:0-14705 GCA_036276955.1 Alcanivorax sp.
ACAACGGTTCAGCGTCGCCGGCGGCAGCGACGGCTACCGCAAAACCAACCTGCAAATAGGCGGCGCGGCCGGCGGCAACCACCACTACCTGAGCCTCACCGGGCTCCGCTATCAGGGCCAGCGCGAGCAGAGCGAGATGGAAAAGTATCTGCTCACGTCGCGGGTCGGCCGGGCGCTGTCCGAGGACCGCGACCTGGAGCTGTTCTTCACCGCCATGGACACCCCGGTGGCCCAGGACCCGGGCGGCCTGACCCGCGCCCAGGTGGACGAGGACCGCGACCAGGCGGCGCGCTTCTCCAATCTGCTCGACGCCGGCCAGGAAGTCAGCCAGCAGCGCCTGGGCGTGCTTTACCGGGACCGCGGCCTGGGCGGTGAACTGCGTGCCCGCGCCTTCGTCACGCAACGGGATTTCACCCAGCAACTGCCCTTCCCCGGCAGCAGCCTGATCGACTATCAGCGGCTGTTCTACGGCGTGCGTCTGGAGTACGTCGACCGCGTCCAGGCGTTCGGCCTGGCGCATCGCTTCCTGATCGGCGTGGACGCGGATCAGCAGCGCGACGACCGGGGGCGGCGCTCGGTGAACGCGGACGGCCAAGTCACCGGCCTGACCGCCGACGAGGACCAAACCGCCACCGCCAGCGGTGTGTTCGTGCAGACCGACACCGACCTCAGCGACACCGTGACGTTGTCATTGGGGGCGCGCGCCGACCGGGTGCGCCTGGACATCGACGACGACCTGCTCGCCGACGGCGACGACAGCGGCGACCAGGACTTCACGGAAGGCAGCTACAGCGCCGGCCTGAACTGGCGCTACCGTCCGCGCCACGGCGTCTACGCCACGGTCAGCAACGCCTTCGAAACCCCCACCTTCACCGAACTCGCCAACCCCTCCGGCGCGGGCGGCTTCAACCCGGACGTTGAGCCACAGAAAGCCCTGAACCGGGAGATCGGCGGGCGCGGCCAGCTGGGCGAAAAGCTGTTCTACGAACTGGCGCTGTTCCGCGTCGAGGTGCGCGACGAGATCACCCCTTACGAGCTGGGCGGGCGCACCTTTTACGACAACGCCGCCCGCACCCAACGGGATGGCGCCGAGCTGCTGCTGGAGCATCTGACCACCGACACCCTGACGCTGACGCTGGCCTATACCTACTCCGACTACCGATTCGAACGGTTCTACGACGACCAGCAGGACCAGGACGTGAGCGGCAACCGGCTGCCCGGCCTGCCCCGCCACCATCTGTTCGCGGAAGCGGCGTGGCGCGGCTACGCCGGGCTGTTCCTGGTGGCCGACGTGCGCTACAGCAGCGACGTGTTCGCGGAAAACACCAACGAGACGGAAGTGGACGACTACGCGGTGGCCGGCCTGCGCGGCGGCAAGGCGTGGCGTCTCAACAGCGGCGAGCTGACGCTGCACGCCGGGGTCGACAATTTGTTCGACGAAGAATACTTCAGCAACCTGCGCATCAACGCCAACAGCGACCGGCCCGACCCGGCCGATCGCGGCTACTTCGAGCCGGCCCCGGGGCGCCACTTCTACGCCGGCGCCTCCTACGCCTGGTAGCTCTCTCCAGCGGGGCGCGGGCTCTCTACAGCGGGGCGCGGGCTCTCTCCAGCCGGGACGCGGGTCTGTGTCAGGCCCGCTCCAGTGGGAGATTCCAGCGCTCCGGGTTATCGCCGCGGATGGAGTTCCCCCCGCTCAAACAAAAAAACCGCCCCAGGGGATGGGGCGGGGAAAGGGGTCAAGGCAAACACAAGCCTTAGCGGGTCGGCTCTCCCGAGCCGGTTCAGAAAAAGCCGAGCGGATTGATGTCGTAGCTGACCAGCAGATTCTTGGTCTGCTGGTAGTGATCCAGAATCATCTTATGAGTCTCTCGGCCGATGCCGGATTTTTTGTAGCCGCCGAAGGCGGCGTGGGCCGGATAGGCGTGGTAGCAGTTGGTCCAGACGCGCCCGGCCTGGATGCCCCGGCCCATGCGGAAGGCCACGTTCATGTCGCGGCTCCAGACGCCGGCGCCGAGACCGAACTCGGTGTCATTGGCGATGGCCAGGGCTTCCGCTTCGTCCTTGAAGGTGGTGACCGCGACCACCGGCCCGAAGATTTCCTCCTGGAATACGCGCATTTTGTTGTCGCCCTTGAGCAGCGTGGGCTGGATGTAATAGCCCTGGCCGTGGTCGCCGTCCAGGGTTTCCTTGTCGCCGCCGGTGAGGAACTGGGCGCCCTCGCTGCGGGCCACCTCCATGTAGGACATGATCTTGTCGAACTGCTCCTGGGAGGCCTGGGCGCCCACCTGCACGTCGGTGTCCAGGGGGTTGCCGCGCTTAATGGTTTTGGTGCGCTCCAGCACCATGGCCATGAACTCGTCGTACATGTCTTCCTGGATCAGCGCCCGGGACGGGCAGGTGCACACTTCGCCCTGGTTGAAGAACGCCAGCACCAGGCCCTCCACCGCTTTGCTGATGAATTCCGGCTCCGCGTTCATGATGTCGGAGAAGTAGATGTTGGGGGATTTGCCGCCCAGCTCCACGGTGGAGGGAATGATGTTTTCCGCCGCGCATTTGAGAATGTGCGAGCCCACCGGGGTGGAGCCGGTGAACGCGATCTTGGCGATGCGCTTGCTGCTGGCCAGGGCCTGGCCGGCTTCCTCGCCGTAGCCGTTGACGATGTTGAGCACGCCTTCGGGGAGCAGGTCGCCGATGATTTCCATCAGCTTGAGGATCGACGCCGGGGTCTGCTCGGCGGGCTTGAGCACCACGCAGTTGCCGGCAGCCAGCGCCGGCGCCAGCTTCCAGGTGGCCATCAGGATCGGGAAGTTCCAGGGGATGATCTGCCCCACCACGCCCAGCGGTTCGTGGAAGTGGTAGGCCACGGTATTGGCGTCGATGTCCGCGGCGGTGCCTTCCTGGGCGCGGATGCAGCCGGCGAAGTAGCGGAAGTGGTCCACCGCCAGGGGAATGTCCGCGTTGAGGGTTTCGCGCACCGCCTTGCCGTTGTCCCAGGTTTCGGCCACGGCCAGGGCTTCCAGGTTCTGTTCGATGCGGTCGGCGATCTTGAGCAGCAGGTTGCCGCGCTCGGCGGCGGAGGTCTTGCCCCAGGCGGGCGCGGCCCGGTGGGCGGCGTCCAGCGCCAGGTCGATGTCCTCGGCGGAGGAGCGGGGAATCTGGCAGAACACCCGGCCGTTGACCGGGCTGACGTTGTCGAAGTACTGACCTTTGACCGGCGCCACCCACTGGCCGCCGATGTAGTTTTCGTAGCGTTCGTCGAAGGCGACCACCGCCCCTTCGCTGCCGGGATTGTTATAGATCATATCGGAACACCTCGTGGAGAGTATTTCCTCGAGGTTAGCGCCGATGCCCGGCGGCCCGAATGCTACTTCGGTACTAAACAGGCCCTTATTTAGTCGCGGGTCCGGCCGGCGACGGCGCCCGCGTGAGGGTGTGCTGCAGGGCCAGCTTGAGCTTCATGGGTTTGACCGGTTTGTAGATCAGGGTGTGGCCGTCACGGGCGCAGCGCTGTTTCAGGTAGGGGCCGCGGTCGGCGGTGAGCATGATCACCGGCAGCGGCTCGGCGCCGGCCCGGCGGCGGTCGCGGTTGAGGGCGTCGGCGACGGTCATGCCGTCGTCGCCGCCGGGATCCAGGTGGTAGTCCATCAGCAGCACGTCGGCCGGGTCGCGGCGCGGGTCCAGGTGTTCGGCCAGCGCCTGCACCGATTCCGCCGCCGCCACCCGGCAGCCCCACTGCTCCAGCAGGGTGCGCATGCCGGAGCAGATGGCGCGGTCGTTATCCACCACCCAGACCCGGCGGCCGGCCAGGGCGCGCCCCACGTCGGCGGCCGGCTCCATGGCGCGGGCCTCGGCGGCGCTGAGCCGCGCCAGCGGCAGCTGCAGGGCGAAGCGCGAGCCACGGTTTTCCCGCGAGCGCACGGTCAGGGGGTGATCGAGGATGCGGCTGATTTTTTCGACGATGGACAGCCCCAGGCCGAGGCCCCGTTCGTGGTATTTGACCGCCCGGGCGCCGCGTTTGAATTCCTGGAAAATATCGCCGATCTGATCGTCGCCGATGCCGATGCCGGTGTCCGCCACCACCACTTCCACCCGCTCGCCGCGCCGGCGGCAGCCGAGCAGGATCGAGCCGCGATCGGTGTAGCGCACCGCGTTGGAGAGCAGGTTGCGCATCACCCGGCTGAGCAGCTGCGGGTCGGAGCGCACCACCGCGGAGCTGGGCACGTAGCGCAGGCGCAGCCCCTTGGCGGCGGCCATCTGCCGGTACTCCTCGGCGAGCACGTCGAGCAGCCGGCGCAGCGGGAACACGCCGGGCTCGGCGCTGACCACGCCGGCATCCAGCTTGGAGGCGTCGGCCAGGGTGGTGATCAGCGATTCCAGGTCGAGCAGCGCGGTGTCGATGTGGCTGAGCATGAACCGGGTGTTGTGGTCGGGCTGGTCCTGCAGGGCGCTGGTGAACAGGCGGGCGGCGTTGAGCGGCTGCATCAGGTCGTGGCTGACGGCGGCCACGAACTTGGTCTTGGAGATGTTGGCGCGCTCGGCTTTCTCGGTGGCCTCGCGCAGCCGCGACTCCACCCGCCGGCGCTCTTCGATTTCGTCCAGCAGTTGCTGGTTGGCTTCGCGCAGCGCCTGGGTGCGCTCGCGCACCTGCTCGGCCAGCACCACCGAGTGCTGGAAGGCGGCGTAGGGCGCGGTGGGCGCCATGTTGCTCTCTTCCACCCGTTCGATCAGGGCGTCGCAGATGCGCCGCAGGCGGGCGTTTTCCGCCATCAGCCGTGCTTCGTGAAGGTCCCAGGGGGAGGCGCCGTCATCGCCGGGTGCGTTGTCGTCGGCCAATCGCCACCCCCGTCATGGTCTGGTTGATGTGCATGCCGTTGAACTGCTCGCCGTAGGTGTTGAAGCCCACCACGCTGTGCCGGCGCAGCAGCGCCGAGGCTTGATCGACGGTGCCGTCCGCTTCGATTTCCTGGCGGCGCAGGCAGCAGTCGCAGCCCAGCGTCACCCAGGCCGGGCCGAGACGCGCTTCGATGTCGCTGAGGGTCTGTTCCAGCTCACCGAGAATCGAGCCGGTGTGCATGGCGGTGAGCACGATGCCGTTTTCCACCGCGCAGTAGAACGACAGGCTGAGGTCGTCGTTGACGCGCTGAATGGAGCGGGCGTAGTAGTCGTTGTTGATGCGCACGGCCAGCGGGTAACGGGCGAACACCACGTCGTCCAGCTCCGCCACCGGCACGCCGACCAGGCGGGCGTAGGCTTCCGCCGCCGGTTCCGCGTTGAGTTCCTGGACCACGCGCCGCTCGGCGTCGGCGGCGGTGACCACCAGCTTCACCGTGGCCGGGCGCAGGTGGTGGAAGCTGAACACCTCGAAATCCAGCGCGCTGTTGATCATCAGCACCATGGCGGCGTTGCTGTGGAAGGCGCCGTCGCTGTAGACGTAGGTGCCGGACAGCCGGTAGTCGTCGCCGGCGGAGCCACCCAGGCTGGTGATGCTGCCGAGCGCCGAATTGAGGGTAGCGAGCACCAGCTCTTCGTTCACCGAGAGGCCATCGAGCAGGGTGAGCACGAAGGTGTTGTCGGCGTCGACCCGCGCCACGGACGCGGCGCGGCACTCGCACAGCAGGCTGTCGGTGAGCTGCTGGGCGTCGGCCAGGCTGAAGCCGTCGAGCCGTTCGATCAGGCGCGCGCCCACCGAAAAGAAACGGCGGTCGAAGCCGATGGCGACGATGGTGCCGCTGTCGTAACCGCGGCTGGTGATTTCGCCGGCGGAGGTGCAGCCGCACAGCGGCAGGTCGCCGAACGCTTCGGCGAGGGCGCCGGCCAGGCGGTCGAGCCGGTAGTCGATGGAACAGAAGAACAGCACGCAGCCAAGATGATCGTGCCGCAGCTTTCGGGCCAGCTCATCGGCGGCGAGACGCTCGTCGCGGGCGTCGCTGAACGCGGTGACGACAGCGCTCGGCGGGATCGCGTTCATCGCTCCCTCGCTTGCGGGGTACGCAGGTAGGCGGCGAAGTCGATGTCGCCGGCGGACAGGATCGCTTGCACCCGGTTGGTGGCGCCGAGCTTGCGCAGGATCGCGGACACATGCGCTTTCACGGTGCTTTCGGCGATATTAAGCCGGTAGGCGATCACCTTGTTGGAATCGCCCCGCGACATGCGCTCGAAGACCTGGAGTTGCTTGCGGGTGAGCGTGGCGAGCACGTCGTTGAGGTCCGCCGGCTGGCGCTGCGGGGCGGCGCTTTCGTCGCCGGCAACGGCGCCGGAACCGGCACGGATGATGTCCGCCGGCAGATAGATGGAGCCGGCCAGTACCTGCTCCAGGGCCTGGATCATCTGTTTGCGGGGGGTGGATTTGGTAATGAAGCCCACGGCGCCGTAGGTGATGGTCTGCAGAATCACCCGTTTCTCCTCCTCGGCGGAGACGATCACCGCCGGCAGGGTGGGAAACAGATTGCGCAGCCGCACCAGGCCACCGAGGCCCTGCATGCCGGGCATGTTGAGGTCCAGCAGCACCAGATCCAGGTCGTCATGGCGGCCGGCCAGGGCCAGGGCGGTGTCCAGATCGGACGCCTCCAGCAGCGTGCTGCCGGGGAAGCCGTCATCGATCACCCGGGCGATGGCCTCACGGAACAGGGGATGGTCGTCGGCGATCAGCACCTGGTACATGGTTATCGGCTCGTTGGAAGTCTTATTATGCTCATAACACCGAATTTACCACGACCGGGCGCGCGTCGGCGGCACTGTGACGTGAATATGCGCCTAAAGTCGTAGACGCCTTACAGCCCCAGCTTTTCGCGGATGTCGTCCACGCTTTGGCCGTCCCATTCTACGGGGCAGAGTTGTGGGAGCTTGCCCTGCAAGCGAAAGGCCGGCTTTGCCGGCCGGCAAAGGTTGCCCCGCACTCTCCCAGAGAGGCTGTTTGTGCTGGCGTTAGAAAGGTCTCTGGGATCCTGCCGGGAGCTCCGCTCCCTTTCGCGGGCCGGGCCCGCTCCTACAAATCGGGCTTCGAAGAAGGGTTTGGTAAAGCGCGATGAACCAAATTTAAGCGATGGGGGCGCCGCGCGGGTCCTGGGAGTCGCTGCGCAGCCGGAAGGTGCCCTCGCCGAGGATCAGCAGGGTGTCGTCCTCGCTGTACACTTCCACGGTGGAATTGAAGATGCGGCTGCCGCCGGCCCGCTTAAGGCCGATGGCGCGGATGTAGCCGGGGCCGGCCTGGCCGGTAAAGGTGGTGGTCATGGACAGGGTGAGCGCCTTGCGAATCCGGTCCGGGTAGGGGCAGAAGGTGCCGGCGCAGGCGCCCGCCACATCCAGCAGAGTGGCGAGCACGCCGCCGTGTACCCGGCGACCCAGGTTGAGGTGGCGGTCGTCCACCTGCATGCCGACCACGACCCTGCCCTCTTCCCATTCCAGAAATTCCAGCCCCAGCAGGGCCGGAAAACCATGGCTGAACTTGGCGGTGGCCGTGGCCATGGTGTATTCGGACGCCGGTGAGGCGCTACTGCTACTGCTCATTCACTGTCCTCAAATATCCCGGCCCTGCACCATTTGCCGGACCTGCTCGACCACTTCCTTGAGGCGCGGACCGAGGTTTTCGATCAGGATGCGGCGGCTCAGCCGCAGCGACGAGCCGCCGCAGTTGAACGGCACCACCTGACCGCCGTTATCCAGGATCAGCGGCACACCCACGGCGCTCACGTCCCGGTTCCATTCGCCGTCGGAGGTGACGAAACCGTACTGCTCGTACTCCTTGAAGGCGCGCTCCAGGCCGCGCTGGATGTCCGGCCAGGCGTCCGGGTTCTGGGCGCGGATCGCTTCGTAATAGGGCTCGCGCTCCTTGGGCGGCAGCGCCGCCAGAAAGGCGCGGCCCACCGCGGAGGTGCCGATCGCCACCCGCGACCCGACCGTCAGACGCAGCACCAGCGGGCCGGAGCCCTGACACACCTGGATGTAGGTCATGGACGCGCCGTCCGGCGCACCGATGGCCACCAGGCAGTCGGTGGCGTCGGACAGTTCCTGCATGAAGGGCCGGGCGATGTCGCGCACCCCTTCGCTGGCGAGATAGCGGTAGCCCAAGTCCAGCACGCCGGGGCCGAGCCGGTATTTCTCCAGGTTCTCGGCGTAACGCAAGTAGCCGAGCTGGGTCAGCGTGGCGGTCATCCGCGACACCGTGGGACGGGGAATACTGGTGCGTTTGGCCAGCTCCGCGTTGCCCAGGTATTCGTCGGAGGGACCGAAACAACGCAAAATTTCCAGGCCACGCGCCAAAGCGGTGACAAAATTACGGTCCTTATCCGCGGATCCGTCCGTTCCAAGAGCGGCTCGTCGCATGTGGCAATTCCTCAATTCAGGCTTCGGGATCAGCGGGTCCCGGCTCGCAAATCACAAGCATCGGGCCCGCTGTTGTTTTATTCGTCGCTTTTATAGTTGTGCATAAAGCCCGCAAATATAACAAAAACCGGTTTCACTTAGGAGGGTACGAAAATCCTAGTGCTTCATGCCGGGCAGGTTGAGTGATGCGGTGTTGCCGCCGTCCACCGCCAGCGCCTGGCCGGTGATGTAGCTGGCGTCGTCGCTGGCCAGGAACGCCATGGCCGCGGCGATTTCTTCCGGGCGGCCGTAGCGGCGCAGTTCGCAGCGGCTGCCGAGCTTTTGTTCCTTGTTGTTGTCGCGGGCGTAATCGAACACCGGCTTGGTCATGCCGGTTTCGATCAGGCCGGGGCAGACCGCGTTGACGCGCACGTTGTATTGGCCCAGATCGCAGGCGGCGGTCTTGGTCAGGTTGATGACGGCGGCCTTGGAGGCGCTGTAGGCGTTGCCGCCGGCGCCGGAACGAATGCCGGCCACCGACGCGGTGTTGACGATGGCCCCGCCACCCTGGGCTTGCATGTGTTTGCCGACGGCGCGGATGAAGAACATCGGGCCCATCAGGTTGACGCCCAGAATCGCCTGCCAGGTTTCGGTGTCGCTGTCGGTGATGGTGGAGTAGTCGCGGCCGGCGATGCCGGCGTTGTTGACCAGGGCATGCAGGGTGCCGTGGGAGGCGAGGATTTCTTCCACCAGGGCGTTGACCGCCTGTTCGTCGGAGACATCCACGGTGCGCAGGGTGACCCGGGTGCCTTCGGGCAACGCGGCGGCGGTTTCTTCCAGGCCTTCCTGGTTGCGGTCCACCAGCACCAGGCGAGCGCCCTCTTCGGCGAAACGGCGGGCGGCGGCGCGGCCGATGCCGCTGCCGGCTCCGGTGATCAGGACATTGCGCTGGTCGAAACGCTGCATGGGGGTCTCCTGGCGGATTGTTGGTGTTTTTTTGGAAGATGACACGACCTGGACAGGGGGTCAAGATTTTGGAATGCTGTTTCACTAATTCAGGAGGGCTTGGAGCTCCGTAGCACGGCGCAGGGTCCGGGGGCCTTGCCCAGGACCCGCCGTGAATACGTCCCTGTAGGCTTGTGTTCGGCTCCCTGCCTCACACAGTCCTGGGCAAGGCCCCCGGACCCTGCGCCTGCGGCGTTGCGGACTGCTAGCCCCTGCAGCCTGGATGCTGCACCTTGTTTTACTTGCCGTTCATTGCTTGTGGGCTGAAGCTTGCGGGTTGTAGCTTGAATTTGTGTTTCGTTTTTCGGGAGAGTGTTTCATGAAACATCTGGACCAGTTCTATATTAACGGCGGTTGGGTGAAGCCCAGCGGCGACGCCAAACCCCATGAGGTGATCAATCCGGCCACGGAGGCGTCCGAGGGCACGGTGTATCTGGCCGGTAAGGCGGATGTGGATGCGGCGATTCAGGCGGCGCGGGATGCGTTCGAGAGTTTCGCGGCGACGCCGTTGGAGGAGCGCCTGGCGATGCTGGAGAAGATCATGAAGGTCTACCAGTCGCGTTTGGATGATATGGCGGAGGCGATCAGCCGGGAGATGGGCGCGCCGCGCCACGGTCTGGCGGCCAAGGTGCAGGCGCCGATGGGCCTGGGCCACGCCAAGGCGACGTTGGGCGCGGCCAAGGATTTTCCCTTCGAGCAGAAGCTGGGCCGGGCCAATGTGCGCCGCGAGCCGGCCGGTGTGTGCGCGCTGATCACGCCTTGGAACTGGCCGATGAACCAGGTGATGTGCAAGGTGGCGCCGGCGATCGCTGCGGGCTGCACCATGGTGCTCAAACCCAGCGAGTTCGCGCCGCTGTCCGCCCATGTGCTGGCCGAGATCATCGACGAAGCGGGCCTGCCCAAGGGCGTGTTCAATATGATTTACGGCGACGGCGCGGAGGTGGGCCCGATGCTGTCTTCCGATCCGCGCGTGGACGTGGTGTCGCTGACCGGTTCCACCCGTGCCGGTGCCTCGGTGACCAAGGAAGCCGCCGATACGTTTAAGAAGGTGTCCCTGGAACTGGGCGGTAAGTCCGCCAACATCATCCTGCCGGACGCGGACTTCGAGAAAGCGGTGAAGCACGGTGTGGCCTCGATGATGAACAACACCGGGCAGAGCTGTAACGCGCCGTCGCGGATGCTGGTGCCGGCGGACAAGCTGGCCGAGGCCGAGGCGATCGCCGCCAAGGTGTGCGAGAGCCTCAAGGTGGGCGACCCCGCCGACAAGGAAACCGTGATCGGCCCGATCGCCAACGAGCGCCAGTTCAAGCGGGTGCAGTCGATGATCGAGAAAGGCCAGGCGGAAGGCGCCAAGCTGGTGTGCGGCGGCCCCGGTAAGCCGGACGGCCTGGAAAAAGGCTTCTATGCCCGGCCCACGGTGTTCAGCGAGGTGAACAACCAGATGCTGATCGCCCGCGAGGAGATCTTCGGGCCGGTGCTGGTGATCCTGCCGTACAAGGACGTGGACGACGCGGTGGCGATCGCCAACGACTCCGACTACGGCCTGTCCGGCTATGTGTACGGCGCCAGCGAAGAGGACGCCGCCAAGGTGGCCGCCCGTTTGCGGACCGGCATGGTGCACCTGAACGGCGCGCAGCTCGACCCGCCCGCCCCCTTCGGCGGCTACAAGCACTCCGGCGTGGGCCGCGAGTGGGGCGTCTACGGCCTCGAAGAATTCCTCGAGGTGAAATCCGTCTTCCATAGCGCCTGAACGTAGGTCGGGTTAGGCCGAAGGCCGTAACCCGACAATCGGAACAGACTCTGTCGGGTTACGCTTCGCTAACCCGACCTACGCAGCTAACCCGACCTACACGCCGCCCTGGACGTCGTCGTTGAGGGGTGGGAGGGGGACATAGTCGCCGGGCTCGCCGGTTTTGCCGGCGGTGACGGCGGCCATGACTTCTTCGCTGTGCAGCATGCCGGCGTTCCAGGTGACCACGTAATCGAGACTGTCGGCGGTGTTGTGATCGCGAGCGTAGGTGATCATACGCTTGCAGCCGTGGACCGCCAGCGGTGACTTTTCCGCGATTTCCTTCGCCACTTCCAGGGCCCGTTCCAGGGTCGCTTCCTTGCTGTCCAGCACTTCGTTGAACAGGCCTCGGCGTTCGCCTTCGTCGGCGGCCATGCGGCGGCCGGTGTAGGCGAGTTCGCGGACGATGCCTTCCGGCAGCAGTTTGCACAGCCGGGGGAAGGTGCCGACGTCGGCGGTGAGGCCGACGTTGATTTCGTAGACGGTGAGGTAGGCGTCGCGGCTGGCGTAGCGCAGGTCGCAGGCGCTGATCAGATCCACGCCGCCGCCGATGCAGCCGCCGTGCAGCGCGGCGATCACCGGTACGCGGCAGTCTTCCAGGGCGCTGAAGGTTTGCTGCATGAGCGCGGTGTTGTGGCGGAAGCGTGCCGCTTTCTGGACCCGAGCGGTGACGTCGGCCGGATCCGGCGGAGCGCCGAACATGCCGAGATCGAGGCCGGCGGTGAAATGCTTGCCGTTGGCGTCGATGACGATAGCGCGGATGTCGCCGCTCGCGTCCAACGCCCGCACCGCCGCCGGCAGCTCGTTCCAGAAGTCGGCGTTCATGGCGTTGAGCTTGTCGGGCCTGTCCAGGGTGATCCTGGCGACATGGCCGTCAACGGCGACGGTGAGTGTTTTGTAGGTCATGACGGTTCCTTTTGTTTTAGCCGCAAGCTGCAAGCTTCAAGCGGCAGGCTGGCCGTGCTAGCGGAGGGGCCGTGCCATGTGCCGCGATTCAGGATCCAGGATGCAGCGCGGAGCCAGGCAGGGAGGCGCGGACAGGTTGTCGCTCCGCGTTTCTTGCGTACTGGCAGAAAAATCTATGCTAATACGCAAGCCTCCGCGCCCGCTCCAGATTCCGCCCCTGTATCCTGAATCCTGAATCGGGCGGCGAAAGCCGCCCTCGGCCTCCCCGCCCACACGGCCTGCTTGCCGCTTGTAGCCTGAAGCTTGCAGCTGACCGAAGGTCAGGGCTTTTCGTTGAACATGGCGATGCGGCCGCCGTCGACGACCAGGTCGTGGCTGTTGATGAAGCTGCCTTCGTCGCTGGCCAGGAAGACGGCGGCGAAGGCGATGTCGTCGGCCAGGCCGGCGCGGGGCAGCGGCGTGGCTTTGGCGAGGTTGGCTTCGAGCTTTTCCATCTTGCGCTGGTTTTCTTCGTCGCTGAGCGTCTGGGCACGTTGGGAGCCGCCCCAGAAGATCGGCGTGGCGACAGCGCCGGGGGAGATAGCGTTGACGCGGATGTTGTGCTGGCCCAGGTCGGCGCCGGCCAGGCGGGTCATGTGGGCGACGGCGGCCTTGGCGCCGGAATACAGGTAGCCGCCTTGGTTAAGACGGTGGCCGGCGATGCTGGCGTTGTTGATAATGCTGCCGCCACCGCTGTCCTTCATGACGCGGGCGGCGTGCTTGATGCCGAACGCCGGAGCGCCCACCAGCAGGCGCATGATGCGCGCGAATTCGTCTTCGTCGAAGCTGTCCACGCTGGTGCGGTCACCGGCGCCGGCGTTATTGAACAGGCAGTCCAGGCGGCCGAATTTTTCCACGGTGAAATCCACCAGGGCGGCGATGTCGCCTTCGCTCATGATGTCGGTGCGCTTGAACACGGCGCGCTCGCCGAGCTCCTTCGCCAGGGCGTCGCCCTTCTCTTCGGAGCGGCCGGCCAGTACCACGGTGGCGCCTTCTTCGATAAAGCGCCGCGCGGTGGCCTCGCCGATGCCGCTGGTGGCGCCGGTGATCACGGTTATCTTATCTGCCAAACGATTGCTCATGGTTGTTCTCCTTAAAAGTCATTTAGCTGCAAGCGGCAAGCTGGCCGTGCTGGAAGAAAGGCCGTGCCGCTGGCGGGGCGCCAGCAAGTTGCAAGTTGAAAGTTGAAACGCGGAGTGGGCCTTGCTGACCGCACGGCCGTGCCCGCGTTTGCAACTTGAAACTTGCAACTTGCAACTGTCTGTACCATGGCACGGCCTTTCCGCCGGCACGGCCTGCTTGCCGCTTGCGGCTTGAAGCTTACAGCCGCCTAAAAGGCGGAGACGCCACCGTCGACGGCGATGGCCTGGCCGTTCATATAGGTGTTGGCCGGTGACAGCAGCATCAGCATGACGGCGACGATTTCCTCGGGCTCGCCGATGCGTTTCATCGGGCTGCCGGCGGCCATCATCGCCAGAGTCTGATCCGCTTCGCCACCGGCGGCCAACCCTTCGCTGCCTTCCAGCATGGGCGTGCGGGTGTAGTACGGGCAGATGGCGTTGACGCGAATGTTTTTGCGCCCGCTCTCCACGGCGGCGGTGCGGGTGAGCCCGATCACCGCGTGCTTGGAGGCGGCGTAGGCGCCGATCTTGGGGCCGCCGCCGATGCCGGCCATGGAGCTGGTGTTGACGATGGCGCCGCCACCGCTGGCTTTCATGGCCGGGATCTGGTGCTTCATGCCGAACATCACGCCTTTGACGTTGACGTTCATCTGTTGATCCAGCAACTCACCGGTGAGTTCGTGGATGGGGATGAAGCCGTGGGCGATGCCGGCGTTGTTGACCGCCATGTCGAGACGGCCGAAGTGTTCCATGGCGGTGTCCACCATGGCCTTGCAATCCGCTTCCGACGAGACGTCGCAGCGGCGCGCCAGGGCGGTGACGCCCTGCCCTTCCAGATCGGCGGCCAGCTTGTCCAGGGCGTCCATATTGATGTCGCCCAGCACCAGCCGCGCGCCGCGCTTACCCAGCTCGCCGGCGAGCAGCTTGCCGAAGCCGCTGGCGGCGCCGGTGATCACGGCCACCTTGCCGGTGAAATCCAGCATCGGATCCATAACATCCTCCTAAAAAACAGGCGGCTGGCGCCGCCGATACAGGATGCAGGGTTCAGGATGAAGGGATGGCACCGCGGTGTCTCCTGTATCCTGCACCCTGAATCCTGCATCGCGACCGCAGGTCGCTTAAATAGTGAAACCACCGTCGACGACGACGCATTCGCCGGTGACGTAGCTGGACGCATCGGATACCAGATAGAGCACGGTGCCGGCCATTTCCTTGGGTTCGGCGTGGCGGTGCATGGGGATCTGGGCGATGGCGCTTTTGTAGATGTCTTCCTGCTGGAACAGCGCGCCGGCGAACTTGGTCTTGGTGAGGCCGGGCAGCAGCGCGTTGACGCGCACGTTGAACTCGGCGCATTCCATGGCGAAGGATTTGGTCATGCTGATCACGGCCGCCTTGGAGATCGAGTAGATGCCCTGCATGTTGCCCGGCGACAGGCCATTGATGGAGGCGGTGTTGACGATGGCGCCGCCACCGTTTTCCTTCATCAGTTTGGCGCCGGCCACGGACATGTAGAAGTAGCCGCGCAGGTTCACGTCCACGGT
>DASUNW010000087.1:0-6557 GCA_036276955.1 Alcanivorax sp.
ACACGCGCTGGCGGAGAAAATGCTGTACTTCATCGAGCATCCTGAAGAAGCGGAGCGCATGGGCAGGGAAAGCCACAGGCTGGCCTCGGCGCATTTCGATGTGCATGCCGCCAACGACAGGCTGGTGCGCTACATTGAACACCCCGAATCCGCCTGCGCCGACAGACAAGGAGATACACCATGAAAATCACCGTATTCGGCACCGGCTACGTCGGCCTGGTGACCGGCACCTGCCTGGCGGACGTGGGCCACGAGGTGCTCTGCATCGATATCGACCCGGCCAAGGTGGACTTGCTCAATAGCGGCCAGGTGCCGATTTACGAGCCCGGGCTGGCGGCCATGGTGGCGCGCAACCGGGAAGAGGGCCGCCTGCGTTTCACCACCGACACGGTGGAGGGCGTGGCGTTCGGCACCTTGCAGTTCATCGCCGTGGGCACGCCGCCGGACGAAGACGGCTCCGCCGACATGCAGTACGTGCTGGCGGCGGCGGCCACCATCGGGCGCCACCTGGACGGCTACAAGCTGATCATCAACAAATCCACGGTGCCGGTGGGCACCGCCGACCGGGTGCGCGCCGCGATCAGCGCCGAGCTGGCGGCGCGGGGCGTGGACCACGGGTTCGATGTGTGCTCCAACCCGGAATTCCTCAAGGAAGGCGCCGCCATCGAGGATTTCACCCGTGGCGCGCGCATTGTCGTGGGCACCGATTCGGACACAGTGCGCGAGCTGATGCGCGAATGCTACGGCCCGTACAACTGGAACCACGACAAGCTGATGTTCATGGACGTGCGGTCCGCCGAGCTGACCAAATACGCGGCCAACGCCATGCTCGCCACCAAGATCAGCTTCATGAATGAAATGGCGAACCTGGCCGAACGCCTGGGCGCCGACATCGAAAACGTCCGCCTGGGTATCGGCTCCGACCCGCGCATCGGTTACCACTTTATTTATCCCGGCTGCGGCTACGGGGGCTCCTGTTTCCCCAAGGATGTGCGCGCGCTCTCCCACACCGCCCGCGCCCTGGGCTACGAGGCGGACCTGCTCGGCGCCGTGGAAAACATCAACGAACGGCAGAAAACCACGCTGTTCAGCAAGCTCAGCGCCGCCCTGGACGGCAACCTGCGGGGCAAGACCATCGCCGTCTGGGGCCTGGCCTTCAAGCCCAACACCGATGACATGCGCGAGGCCCCCAGCCGTGCTCTGATGGAGGCGGTCTGGGCCGCCGGCGGCCGGGTCCGGGCTTACGACCCGGAGGCCGCCGAACAGTGCCGCCGTCTGTATGGCGACAATACGGCACTGACCCTGGCGGCGCACCGCATGGAGGCCCTGCAAGGCGCCGATGCGCTGGTGATCTGCACCGAATGGAAAGAATTCCGCGTGGCGGACTTCGCCGCCATCAAATCGGCGCTCACCACCCCGGTCATCGTCGACGGCCGCAACCTTTACGAGCCGGCGGCGGTGCACAAGGCGGGGCTGCTGTACTTCGCCGTCGGACGCGGTGATCGTGTCGCCGCTCTGTCATCCGGGGTTAGCAATATAGTAAACACAATGTAAAATGCCGCTCCGTGTCATAGGCATGACAAAACTTGCGGGTGATAATCCCTGCCCCAGGGACTGGGGAACGTAAGCCATTCATCAGGATAGGAAGCCGCCAGTGCTAATTGGGTTGAGTCGGGCCGCCTGGCCCCGAGCAGTGAAAGGCGGAGCCCTGGGTGTACTGCTAAGCGTGAGCGCGACGGTCGCCGCCGCCCCCTGGGCGGAGACCGGGGATCTGCGCGCGCGCCATCATTTGGAAGCGCTGTCCGCGCTGGGCTGCTTCGACGGCCTCACCACCACCTGGCCGGTCAACTGGTCGGCGGTGGCCGAAGGCCTGCGCGGCGCCAGCGACACCTGCCGCACCAGCGAGCACGCGGTCTACCTGCGCACCGCCCTGGACCGCGCCAAAAGCCGGACCCGCACCGCCACCGTCACCCTCGGCGGCGCCAACGAAGAGCCCCTGTTCCGCCATTTCGCCGCCCAGCCCGCCGGCCGGGTGGACAGCTCGGCGGCGGTGTCCTTCACCGGCCGCCGCTTCGCCGCCCGCATCCGGGCCGGCTACACCGACACCGACGACCGCGAACAGGCCAGCGAGCTGCGCGCCGACGGCAGCTTCGTCGCCGGCCGCTTCGGCAACTGGCAGCTCGGCGCCGGCGCCATCGACCGCTGGTGGGGCCCGGGCCACCACAGCTCCCTGGCGCTCTCCAACAACGCCCGCCCGGTGCCGGGCCTGTGGTTCGGCCGCCAGACCCACTATGCGCCGCAATCGCCCTGGCTGCGCTGGATCGGCCCCTGGGATTTCCAGGCGTTTATCGGCCAGCTCGAGCAGGACCGCGCCGTCTCCGACGCCAAGTTGGTGGGCGGCCGGTTCACGTTCCGCCCGGCGAGTTTCCTGCAGATCGGCCTGACCCGGCTGTTCCAGTGGGGCGGGGAAGGGCGGCCGCAGGGCCTGGATTCGTTCGGCGACGCTCTGATCGGCAAGGACAACGGCCAGACCAGCGGCTTCGCCGAGGGCGACGACCCCAGCAACCAGGTGGCCGGTTTTGATTTCCGCGCCGGCTTCCCGGTGTTCGGCGTGCCCACCGGCTTCTACGGCCAGATGATGGGCGAGGACGAAGCCGGCGGCCTGCCGTCCAAGTTCTCCGCTTTGGTCGGTTTCGATGCCCTCACCGGCATCGGTGCCGGCAGCCAGCGCTTCTTCCTGGAAGGCACCGACACCGTGGCCGGTCGCGCCATCAGTGAGGCGCGCTTCAACACCGCCTACGAGCACGGGACCTACCGCAGCGGCTTCCGGTACTATGGACGCAGCCTCGCCTCCACCTTCGAAGGCGACGCCCGCGCGCTGACCCTGGGCGGCCAGCAGTTTTTCCGCAACGGTGTGGTCATCACCGCGTCGGTGACCTCCGCGACGCTGAACGCCCGGGGCGTGAAACGGGCTCAAGTCGAGCCGGACGGCGCCGAGATACTGCAAGCCAACGCGGAACAAGATATCGTGCTGGCTGAATTACGGCTGGAACACGGCCTGCTGGGTGGGCGTCTCACCTGGGCGCTGGCCGCCACCGACGACCCGGTGGACACCTTCGCCGGCGAGCGCGAACAGGTCACCGCCATGGCGCAATGGCGCCGCACCTTCGACTGGTAACGCCGGATGAAGAATACCAAACAGGATTTTCGATACCTTATGAGTGACACAATCAAGCCTCTGCTGGTGGTCGCCCTGGCCGCATTTATGGCGGGCTGCGCCCTGGCCCCGGGCCCCCACTACAGCAACTCACCCGGTTGGTTCAGCGAAGACGACGGGGCCGAGGCCGAGCCGCTCTCCGATGCCGTCAAGGTGCACCGGATCAGCACCGCCGTGCTCACCCGCGATCAGGGCTACAGCGCGCCCAAACCGCCGCCCGCCTTGCTGCAGGAACCGGAAAACTACGATTACGAAGTGGGCATCGGCGATGTGCTGCAGATCACCGTCTGGGACCACCCGGAGCTGACCATCCCCGCCGGCTCCATGCGCAGCCCCGATGAATCGGGTAACTGGGTGCACAGCGACGGCACCATCTTTTACCCCTACGTGGGCAAGATCAAAGTGGTGGGCCTGCGTGTCACCGAAATCCGCGACCTGATCGCCGAGCGCATCGCCGAGTACATCGAAGAGCCGCAGGTGGACGTCACCGTGGCGGCGTTCCGCAGCCAGCGCATTTACGTCACCGGTTCGGTCGCCGAGCCCGGCGCCTTTCCGATTACCAATGTGCCCACCCGGCTGCTGGACGCCGTCAACGCCGCCGGCGGCATCACCGAATTCGCCGACTGGAGCGACGTCACCCTGAGCCGTGACGGCAAGGACTACCAGCTCAGCCTGCGCGCCATCTATGAGCACGGCAACCCGGCCCAGAACGTTTTGCTCGAACCCGGTGACGTGCTGCACGTGGGCCGCAACACCGACAACAAGGTGTTCGTGCTCGGCGAAGTGCTGGAGCCGCAGCCGGTGCCGATGACCCGCAACGGCCTGAGCCTGGCCGAGGCACTGTCCACCGCCGGCGGCTTCATGAAGCAAAGCGCCGACGCGTCGGGTATCTTCGTGATGCGCCAGGCCCCGGAAGGCAGCGACCACCTGGTGGACGTCTACCAACTGAACGCGGACAACGCCACCGCCCTGGTTCTGGCGGACAACTTTCCGCTGCAGCGCCGCGACATCGTCTATGTCACCGCCGCGCCCATCGCCCGCTGGAACCGGGTGATCCAGGGCATTCTGCCCACCGTGCAGACCATCTACTACGGCGCGCTGGCCGAAGACCGGCTGAGGGATCCGGACCGCTGATGTTTGAACGCATCCTGGTAGTGTGCGACGGCAACATCTGCCGCAGCCCGACGGTGGCCGCCATGCTCAGCGCGGCAAGACCGGAAAAAGCGGTGTCGTCCGCCGGTCTGGTGGGCCTGGAAGGCCACGACATGGATGACACCGCCCGTGCCGTGGCCGCGAGCAACAGCCTTGAGTGTGGGGAACACAGGGGCCGCAAGCTCACCAGCGAGCTGTGCCGGGACGCGGACCTGATTCTGGTGATGGAAGCGCGTCAGCGCGACCGCATCATCGAGCGGTTTCCGGAGGCCAGCGGCAAAACGTTTCTGCTCAGCCACTGGAACGGGGCGCGTGATATCCCCGACCCCTACCGGCGCGGCCGCGAGGCGTTTGAACGGATCTATCCCATGATGCGCCAGGCAGTGGATGCCTGGCTGACCAAGATTTGAAGTGAAAGGAACAGTGCGCGCATGAGCAACCAGCCACAAAACAGTGACCGGCTCAAAGTGATGGACGACGAAATCGACCTGCAGCGCCTGTGGGCCCTGCTGCAGGACGGCCGCTGGCTGATTATCGGCACCACGCTGCTGGCGCTGGCGTTGGGCGCCGCGTACGCGCTGTGGGCGACGCCGATATACCGTGCCGACGCTCTGCTCCAGGTGGAGAAGAAACAGGCCGGCTTGCCCGGCTTCGAGGAAGTCAGCGAAATGTTCGCCGAGGAATCCTCCGCCACCGCCGAGATTCAGATCATCCGCTCCCGACTGGTGCTGGGTCAGGTGGTCGACCAGTTCAGGATGGATATTCTGGTATCACCGGACCGGCTGCCCGTTATCGGCGCCCTGACCGCGCCGGACCCGGTGTCGGAGTTCACCCCGGTGCCGCTGTTCGCCGGTTACCGGGACAGTGAAACCTTCGTCACCGTGGAAACCTTCGTGGTGCCGGACAAATGGCTCGGCCAACCCTTTACCCTGCGCGCCGGGGAGCAAGGCCAGCCGGCGTTGTATCTCGACGGCGAGCTGATCGCCCGGGGCCCGGCGGAGCAGCCCCTGGTCAGCGAGAACGGCCGCGTGCGTCTGCAGCTGGGCAAGTGGCAGCCGGGCGAGGAAGCCCTGGAGGTCACCCGCCTGTCCCGCCTGGCCGCCGTGAACCGCCTGCGCAATGACTTCAGCGTCAGCGAGCAGGGCAAGGACACCGGTATTCTGTCCATGAGCCTGACCGGCGCCAACCGCGACAGAATCCGGCGCGTGCTCGACGCCATCGCCCAGACCTACCTGATGCAGAACATCCAGCGCAACGCCGCCGAGGCGCAAAAAAGCCTGGAGTTTCTTGACGAGCAGCTGCCCAAGGTGAAAGAGAAACTCAACAAGGCGGAAGAAAAGCTCAACGAATACCGTCTGGAAAATGACTCGGTGGACGTCACGTTACAAACCGAGTCCGTGCTGGAACGCCTGGTGGCCATCGAGGCCAAGCTGAACGAACTGAAGATCCGTGAAAGCGAGGTGTCCGCCAAGTTCACTACGTCCCACCCGGCCTACCGCACCCTGCTGCAACAGCGTCAGTCCTTGCAGGAAGAAAAGAACCAGATCGAAAGTGAAATCCAGAACCTGCCGGAAACCCAGCAGCAGGTGCTGCGCATGATGCGCGACGTGGAAGTGAACCAGGAAATCTACGTCGGCCTGCTCAACAAAGTGCAGGAGCTGCGCATCATGAAGGCCAGCACCGTCGGCAACGTGCGCATCATCGACGACGCCGTGGTGCAGCCGGAACCGGTGAAGCCGAAAACCGGCCTGCTGATCGCGCTCTCCGCCTTGCTCGGTCTGATGGGCTCGGTGGGCTATGTGCTGCTGCAGGCGGCCCTGCACCGTGGCATCCAGAGCCCGGAGCAACTCGAAGAGCAGGGCATCGCCGTCTACGCCGCCGTGCCCCTCTCCGAGAACCAGCAGAAGCTGGACCGGCTGGTGGCGATGATGCGCCGCCGCAAGCGCTCCAGGCACGAACCCATCCCGCTGCTGGCGCTGAGCGACCCGGGGGATCTGGCGGTGGAAGCCCTGCGCAGCCTGCGCACCAGCCTCCACTTCGCGATGATGGAAGCCACCAACAAAGTAATGATGATCTCCGGCCCCAGCCCGGAGGTGGGCAAGTCGTTTATCTCCGCCAACCTGGCGGCGGTGCTCGCCCAGGTCGGCCAGAAAGTGGTGGTGATCGACGCGGACATGCGCAAGGGCCA
>DASUNW010000088.1:0-2850 GCA_036276955.1 Alcanivorax sp.
TGCCGTCGATGCCGAACAGGTGCCGGAGGTGATCATTGAGCAGGCGGCCGCGCGGGTCCAGTTCCCGGCGCAGGGCCAGGAAGTCGTCGAAGCGCGGGTACAGCTCGCGCAACTGGTCGGCACCCAGGCTATGCAGCTTGCCCCAGTGCGGGCGGCCCCGGTGCCGGCGCAGCACCGGCTCGGTGGCGCGGAACAGCGGGGTGGCGTCCTGTTTGAAATACTGATGAATGGAAAGGCTGGCGCCGGCGCGGCCGCTGAACATGGAGAGCAGGGTGTCGTCGGCGGCGCTGTAGCGGAACTCAATGGGGAAGAACACATTGATGTCCTGCTTGCGGATCTCCTCGCAGACTTCCTGCAGGCACTCGATACCCTTGTCCGCCGGCACCGTGTATTCCATTTCGTTGAAGCGCACCGTGCGGCGGTTGGCGTAGATCTTGTGGGCCGGGCCCCGGCGGCGGTTTTCCTCGACGAAGAAGGTCACCAGCTTCTGCAGGGTGGCGGTCATCCAGCCGGCGCGCATGCTTAACTCGCAGACGGTCTCCAGCAGGTCGTTGCTGTCGTCCTGGGCCAGGTCGTCTTCCGGGTTGTCGGTGAGCGACAGGGTTTTGACGATGGCGGTGCCGCCCAGCGGAAAGGCGAAAAATTCGATATTGCGGAAGTTGTCTTTCTCCCGCTCGACGAAGTCCATGGCTTCGTCCAAGGGCAGGGTCCAGGTGTGCTCTTCCAACCGATAGGCCGGGGCGCTGTCCAGGGTCACGCCGGTGACCAGGCCCAACGCGCCCAGGCCGCAGCGCGCCGCCTGGAAACGGTCGCCGTCGTTGTGGTCGAGGCGGTGCAGGGTGCCTTCGGTGTCCATCAGTTCCAGACCGGCCACTTGAGCGGACAGGCACGGCAGGCCCAGGCCGGTGCCGTGGGTGCCGGTGGCGATGGCGCCGGCCAGGGACTGCAGATTGATGTCCGGCTCGTTGATCAGGCTGCGGCCCTCGCCCCAGGCTTCGTTGCCGGCCTGGGCGATGCGCGTGCCGGCGCCGAAGCGCAGCGCGCCGGCATCGACACTGCGCAGCCCGTTGATCGCCTCCAGGGACACCAGGGTGTCGCCGGTGGGCACCACGGCGCTGAACGAGTGGCTGCCGCCGAACGGCCGCACCGTGCCTTCGGTGTTGGCGAGCAGCCGGGCCAGGGCGGCTTCGTCCGCCGGGTAGGCCAGGTTGCGCGGCCGCGCCGTCTGGTTGCCGGACCAGTTCTGCCAGCTGGCGCGTGCGCCCTGTGCCTTGCCGTCGGCTTGCCCGGCGCCGGCCAGGGTCGGTACGGCGGCGGCGCCGACGGACGCGGCCAACGCTTTCAGGAAGGTGCGGCGGGGAAGTCGTTGCAGCATGACGGCGGAGTCCTTTCAGCTATTGTTGTACTGGGCGCCGTGCGGGGCGGCACCTTATGACTTTAATGGTACTTCCGTACCACAAAAGTGCAACAGGTTATCGCGATTCCCGTGGACGAATCGTCAATGCGGCCCCTAGTCCAACCCCAACTCGTGCCACATCTCGTCGACCCGGGCTTTGACGTCCGCGTCCATGCTGATCGGACGGCCCCACTCGCGGCTGGTCTCGCCGGGCCATTTGCTGGTGGCGTCGAGGCCCATCTTGGAGCCCAGCCCGGCCACCGGGGAGGCGAAATCGAGATAGTCGATGGGGGTGTTCTCCACCATCACGGTGTCGCGCACCGGGTCCATGCGCGTGGTGATCGCCCAGATCACGTCCTTCCAGTCGCGGGCGTTGACGTCGTCGTCGCAGACGATCACGAACTTGGTGTACATAAACTGGCGCAGGAACGACCACACCCCCATCATCACGCGCTTGGCGTGGCCCGGGTACTGCTTCTTCATGGTCACCACCGCCATGCGGTAGGAGCAGCCCTCCGGCGGCAGATAGAAATCGACGATCTCCGGAAACTGCTTTTTCAGGATCGGCACGAAGATTTCGTTCATCGCCACGCCCAGCACCGCCGGCTCGTCCGGCGGGCGGCCGGTGTAGGTGCTGTGGTAGATCGGGTCGCGGCGGTGGGTGATGCGCTCCACGGTGAACACCGGGAAGCGTTCCACTTCGTTGTAGTAGCCGGTGTGGTCGCCGAACGGCCCCTCGTCGGCGTACTCGCCGGGCTGAAGATGGCCTTCCAGCACGAACTCGGCGCTGGCCGGCACCTGCAGGTCCGAGCCGAGGCATTTCACCAGCTCGGTGCGCGAGCCGCGCAGCAGCCCGGCGAAACCGTATTCGCTGAGGGTGTCCGGCACCGGCGTAACCGCGCCGAGAATGGTGGCCGGGTCGGCCCCCAAAGCCACCGCCACCGGGAACGGCTCGCCGGGGTGCTGTTGCTGCCATTCCTGGAAATCGAGCGCGCCGCCCCGGTGGCCGAGCCAGCGCATGATCAGCTTGTTGCGGCCGATCAGCTGCTGGCGGTAGATGCCCAGGTTCTGGCGTTCCTTGTTGGGCCCGCGGGTGATCACCAGCGGCCAGGTCACCAGCGGGCCGGCGTCGCCGGGCCAGCAGGTCTGAATCGGCAGTTGGGTGAGGTCCACGTCCTCGCCCTCGATGACGTGTTCCTGGCAGGGGCCGGAGCCGCCCACCTTGGGGTTCATGCTCAGCACCTTGCGGAAGATCGGCAGCTTCTCCCAGGCGTCGCGGAAGCCCTTGGGCGGCTCCGGTTCTTTCAGGAAGGCCAGCAGCTCGCCCAGCTCGCGCAGCTCTTCCACCGACTCCCGGCCCATGCCCAGCGCCACGCGCCGCTCGGTGCCGAACAGATTCCCCAGCACCGGGATCGAGGAGCCCTTGGGGTTCTCGAACAGAATCGCCGGACCGC
>DASUNW010000089.1:0-17840 GCA_036276955.1 Alcanivorax sp.
GCACGAGTGAACCCCGGGGCGCGCCGGGTAACCCAATGTCCATCTTGTTTGGCACGAAAGGCCCGTTACAGGTCCACCCGCCGGCGCCATGATGGTGGCCGACTTGGAAAAGGGGCCGACTATGCAAATCGATACGAGCACACCGGTGATGGTCACCGGCGCCACCGGCTATGTGGCCGGGCGACTAATGGAGCGATTGCTGGAAGAGGGCGTCACCGTGCACGCCGCGGTACGCAACCCGGACGACAGCCGCAAACTCCAGTATCTGAACGCGATCGCGGAAAAGACGTCGGGCACCATCCGCTACTTCAAGGCGGATCTGCTGGCGCCGGGCTCCTACGCGGAGGCCATGGCCGGCTGTTCGGTGGTGTTCCACACCGCGTCGCCGTTCACCACCACGGTGAAGGACCCGCAAAAGGAGCTGGTGGAACCGGCCCAGCTGGGCACCCGCAATGTGCTGGAGACCGTCAACGAGACGCCGTCCGTGAAGCGGGTGGTGCTGACCAGCAGTTGCGCGGCGATCTACGGCGACAACGCCGACATGGAAAAGACCGCCACGGGGGTCTTCACCGAGGCGGACTGGAACACCAGCTCGTCGCTGGATCACCAGCCCTACGCTTACTCCAAGACCATGGCGGAGAAAGAGGGCTGGAAGATCGCCGACGCCCAGGACCGCTGGGATCTGGTCACCATCAATCCGTCCCTGGTGGTGGGGCCGGGCATCAACCCCAACGCCACCTCCGAGAGCTTCGATATCCTGCGCCAGTTCGGCGACGGTACTGCCCGCCCGGGTGTACCCGATGTGGGCATCGGCGTGGTGGATTTGCGCGACGTGGCCGAAGCGCATCTGCGCGCCGCCTTCCTGCCCGAAGCCAGCGGCCGCTATATCCTGTCCGGCCACAACACCAACTTCCCGGAAATGGCCGCCGTGCTGCGCCGCCGCTTCGGCAAGCGATACCCGATCCCCAAGCGCACCCTGCCCAAGGCGGCGGTATGGCTGGTCGGCCCGGTGGTGAACAAAACCCTCACCCGCAAGTTCGTCAGCCGCAACGTCAACCTGCCGTGGCGCGCCGACAACAGCCGCAGCCGCGAGCAGCTCGGTATCCAATACCGTCCGATGGACGAGTCGTTGAACCAATTCTTCCTGCAGCTGTTGGACAGCGGCCGGCTAAAAAAATAACGCTGTCCGCTCCGCACACCACAATGAACAGATCAGCCTGCGAGGCCTTCGCGCCTCGCCCCGCCCGCAAAGAAACTCCGACCTGCCAGCGAGCCAATCGCTGACAACACATTCCGCTTGTTGCTGACATCTCTTTGGATTCAGTCTCTCTAGAGTGTGTGGACGGCTGATTGGCCGTCCTTTTAATTTATACGCAGGTAGCGTACAGTATGGATGCTGTGTTCGTGGAGTTGGCGCCCTTTCGCCGTCATCGCTTGGGGTACCTGGATGATGACGCCTATCGGTCGTTACAGCAGTTCTGGTTGTTCACGCTCTACGATAAAGACGAAGCGAGTGACCTGACCGCCGCGCAACGAACGGCGCTGAAAAGGATGCTAAATCGGGAAATAGAGGCCAGGAGAGGCTTATGAAACGGGATCTGTTTGCTGAATTGAAAGAGGGCTTCGCGGAGCTTGAAGCCGAGCGCCACGGGAAACTCACCCTGCGCGATCAGCCCGCGCGCTGGGCGCCGGTGGCCGGCTTCGATGCGCAGGAACTGTTGGCACTGCGCGAGAGGCTGGGCCTGTCCCGGGCCGTGTTCGCGACCTACCTGCGCACCAATCCCCGTACGCTGGAAAACTGGGAGCAGGGGCGCGCCAGGCCGAACGCCCAGGCCGCCATTCTGCTCCGTCTTATCCAACAGTACCCCGACACTCTGGAGCGCCTGGCGCGCCTTTAACGAGATACCCGCTCCATCCGCCGTCATCCCGCCCGATGAACGATATCGGCCGTCGCCCGACCTGGTCTGGTCAGGGCCCGGTTAATGATTGAACGGCACCAGGCCGATTCGTGCTACACTAGCCGCGCTTCACCCCACCGCTTAGTGGGGACTTCCTAGCGCCATGGCCCCTCTAAGCCCTGCGCCGCCCGAGGAGTTCCCATGACCGTCGTTATCCCCGCTTCACCACGAGCCCGCCCTTATTCGGCGCAGGCTCCGCCCGGTACCCAGCGTGCCGCGTTAACCCCCGCTTCGTCCGTTCTTCCCTTCGATCCACTGTCTCACCACGCACACCCCTCCGCTCATCGGGCCCCGTCACGCACCACCGCCACCGCGATTGTCTACTGCGAAGGCCAGTTCGGCGCGATTGATGGCAAGACCGCCAACGGCCTGATTCGCCACTCGGAAAAATACGATGTGTTGTCGGTGATCGACAGCGATCAGGCCGGCCTCGACACCGGTTCGATCCTCGATGGCGTGCCGAACGGCATTCCCGTCTGCCGCGACCTGGCCGATTCGTTGCGGCAGGCGGAGACCGTGCCGGACTTTCTGATCTTCGGCATGGCACCGGCCAGCGGCTTGTTGTCCGAGGGACAACGCAAGGTGGTGCTGGCGGCGATGGGCGAGGGCATGAGCATCGTCAACGGCCTGCATGAGTTTCTCAACGACGACCCGGAGTTTGCCGCCGCGCGCATCACCCACAACGTGGATATCGTCGACGTGCGGCGGCCGCGGCCGAAGAAATACCTGCGCATGTTCAGCGGCCGCATCCATGAGGTGACCTGCCCGCGTATCGCGGTGCTGGGCACGGACTGCGCCATTGGTAAGCGCACCACCGCCACGGTGCTGGCGGCGGCGCTCAACCGGGTCGGCATCAAGGCGGTGATGGTCGGTACCGGTCAGACCGGGCTGATTCAGGGCGCCCGCTACGGCGTGGCGCTGGATTCAGTGCCGTCGCAGTTTTGCGCCGGCGAGCTGGAAGCCACCATCGTGGACGCCTTCCATGCCGAGCAGCCGGACGTGATCATCGTCGAAGGGCAGGGCGCCCTGAGCCATCCGGCGTTCTCCACCACGTCGTTTATTCTGCGCGGCGCCTGCCCCCAGGCGGTGGTGTTGCAGCACGCCCCGGCGCGGGCCTTCCGGTGCGATTTCGACACCATGGCGATGCCCGAGCCGGCGTCTGAAATCAACCTGATTGAAACCTTCTCCGACACCCGGGTGATCGGTCTGACCCTGAACCACGAAGGCATGGACGACGATCAGGTGGCCCGGGCCATCGCCGCCTTCGCCCTCGATCTGGGTGTCCCCGTCACCGACGCGCTGGCCCGCCCCGGTGGCGAGCTGGTGTCCATGGTGCTGGCGGCCTTCCCGGAACTCACCGCACGTCTTACCGGAGAACGCCAATGAGCGCGCCGCGACTGGAAATCGACCTGGATAAAATTACCCATAACGCCCGCGTGCTGGTGGAGGATCTCGGCGAGCGCGGTATCGCGGTCACCGGCGTCACCAAGGCCGCCCTGGGCGCCGTGGAGGTGGCCAAGGCGATGCTGCGCGCCGGGGTCAGCGGTCTGGGTGACTCCCGCATCGAGAACATCGAAGCCATGCGTCAGCAGCGCATCGCCGCGCCGATCATGCTGATCCGCTCGCCCATGCTCAGCCAGGCGGAGCGGGTGGTGAAGTCGGCGGACATCAGTTTCAACACCGAGCTGTCGGTGGTGCGCCGTTTGTCCGCCGCCGCTCAGGACGCCGAGCGCGTCCATGGCATCGTACTGATGGTGGAGCTTGGCGATCTGCGCGAAGGCATCCTGCCGGCGGATCTGATCGGCGCCGCCCGCGAAGTGCTGCGCCTGCCCAACCTGGAACTGACCGGCATCGGTGTGAATCTGGCCTGCCACAGCGGCATGGCGCCGGACGCCACCAATATGGCGGCGCTGTCGACCCTGGCCAACGAGGTGGAAGCGGCGCTGGATGTGAGCCTGGAGATCGTCTCCGGCGGTAATTCGGCCAATCTGGACTGGGCGCTGGGCAGGGGGAAAGTCGGGAGGGTGAATCACCTGCGTCTCGGTGAGGCGATTTTGCTTGGCTGCGAGCCGCTGCACCGCACCCCGGTGGACGGCCTGCACACGGACGCCATCACCCTGGTGGCGGAGGTGATCGAATCCAAAACCAAGCCGTCGCTGCCCTGGGGCACGCTGGCGGAAACCGCCTTCGGCGGTGACGTTACCTCCACCGACACCGGTGATATGTGCCGCGCCATTATCGCCCTCGGCGAGCAGGACATGGACCCGGCCGGCCTGATAGCGCCGGAGGGGCTGACGATTCTCGGCGCCAGCGGCGATCACCTGCTGATCGATTGCGGCAAGCGGCGCCTGCAGGTGGGCGCGGAGGTTCGTTTCGCGGTCAATTACAGCGCCCTGATCCGAGCCATGACGTCACCGTTCGTGGACAAGGCCATGGTGCGCGGACGGGCGGCCCGGCCGAATCTCAACCTGGCTTGAAATGCGTCCGCGCGCCGGTCCCGAGCCGCCGTGGGGCGGCCGGGCTTTGAAGCGGACACCCGGTTTGCCGAGCCCGTCATGGCACGGCCTTCAATACGGAGGTAATGTCGGCGTCATCTCTCCTCAAACCGGGAACCTTCGCATGAAGCACCACGTCTTTGTCTCTTCCCTGCTGTTGCTCTTCGGCCTGCTTATCAGCGGCTGCCAAAGCACCCACCATCCGCAAGCGGACCCGGGGCTGCAGGTGGAACAGCTCCGCCCCGGCGTCTGGATGCACACCTCCTACAACACCTTCAACGGCGTGCTCTATCCCTCCAACGGCTTGATCGTCCGGGAAGGCGACCACCTGGTGCTGCTGGATTCCGCCTGGGGCGCCGACGCCACCGAAGAGCTGCTGGTGTGGATCGATGACGAAATCGGCCTGCCGGTGGACCGGGCGCTGTCCACCCACTTTCACGATGACCGCACCGGCGGCGTGGACGTGCTGGAAGCGGCGGGCATCGAGGTGTGGTCACACCCAATGACACAACGCCTAAGCGCGGAAGAGGGCAACCCGGTGCCGCCCCATGCGCTGGCGGGCATCGAAGCCCCGGGCAGCACGGTTAGCTTCGGTTCCCTGGAAGTGCTTTATCCCGGCGGCGGCCATGCCCGGGACAACATCATGGTGTGGCTGCCCGAGCACAAAATCCTCTACGGCGGCTGCGCGGTGCGCGAGCTGGCCACCGACCATCTCGGCAACACCGCCGACGCGGACCTGGCCTACTGGCCGCGGGCGATTCGCAACGCTCAGGAACAGTACCCGGACGCCGAGACCGTGATCCCCGGCCACGGCGAGCCCGGCGGCCCGGAGCTGCTCGAGCATATGCACCAGCTGTTCGAAACGACGGGGGAGTGACCGCCTGGCCATCCAGCCTTTAGACTGCGCGCCTATGCTGTGTCCTTCCATGATGGATACGGATTGGTGCCGGCGACACCCCAACAAGGATGGTTTTATGATCAGTGATGATGTGCGGCGGGAAATTCTGCGCCGTCTGCGCGCCGTCGAGGAAGAGCATGATGCGCGCGTGCTGTTCGCGGTGGAGTCCGGCAGCCGCGCCTGGGGCTTTCCGTCGCCGAACAGTGATTATGATGTGCGCTTTATTTACGCCCACCCGCGTGAGTGTTACCTGTCGTTGGACGTGGAAGACCGTCGTGATGTGATTGAATACGACATCGTCGACGACATTGATCTCAGCGGCTGGGATATCCGCAAGGCCCTGAAGCTGTTCTGGCAGTCCAACCCGTCGTTCGTGGAGTGGTTGCATTCCCCAATCGTGTACCGGGACGAAGCGGGCTTCGCTGAGCGCGCCAGGGCGTTGCTGCCCGGCGTCTATGATGTGAACAAAGGGGTTCATCATTATTTGAGCATGGCGGACAAAAACTACCGGGGCTATTTGAAAGCGAAACTGGTGCCGTTGAAAAAGTACTTCTACGTATTGCGCCCCCTGTTGGCGATCCGCTGGTTGGAGCGCTACCGCACGCCGGCGCCGGTGGCGTTCGACCGTTTGCGTACGCTGGTGGCCGACGACGCCGACCTGGACGGCCAGATCGAACGCCTGCTGGCACGCAAGCAGCGCAGCCAGGAAAAGGAATTCGTGCCGGTCATTCAGGCCTTGAATGATTTTATCGAGCAGGAGCTGTCCAGGTTGTCGCGCTGCTCCATCCAAACCGCCCCACCCACCGCCTCCCTGGAAGAGCTGAACATTCTGTTCCGCGATTGCCTCTCGTAGTACACCGTGGGCGGGCACGCGCATCAGCGTCACGATGGCGCCGTCCTTGGTGATGAGATAGGAAACGGGGTTGAAATCCGCCGGCGCGTCTCCAGGCACCCGCTAAGTGGCTATTCGCAGCAAGGAGGCGACCCTATGGTTACCCAACCCGTGATTCCAGAGACCATGTCGGCCATGGTGCTTACCGGCCACGGCGGCGTGGACAAGCTGGTTCACCGCGACGATGTGCCCGTGCCGCGGCCCGCGCCGGGCCAGGTGCTGGTGCGCGTCACCGCCACCGCCAAGAACAACACCGACCGCAAGGCCCGAGAGGGCCTGTACCCCACCAAGGACAAGGATGAAGTGGCGTCTTTTCAGATGGGCGGTTCGGCCACGCTCACCTTTCCACGAATCCAGGGCGCCGACGTGGCCGGGCGGGTCGCCGCGGTCGGCGACGGTGTTGACCCGGCGCGCATCGGCGAGCGCGGCCTGCTCGATTTCAATCTTTACCCGGACCAGCGCCGCGATATTAATCTGACCCCGGATTACTACGGCCACGGCGCCGACGGCGGCTTCGCCGAATACGTGGCGGTGCCGTCGGATCAGTTTCACAGCGTGGAAAAGCGTGACCTGGCCGACGCGGAATTGGCGGCCATGGGCATGTGCTCCTACCAGACCGCCCTGCACATGCTCATCGCCGCCAACGTCATCGCCGGGGAGCGGGTGCTGGTCACCGGCGCCAGCGGCGGCGTCGGCACGGCGCTGATCCAGCTGTGCCGTGTGATGGGGGCGATTCCCTACGCGCTGAGCACGCCGGACAAAGCCGACGCCCTGCGCGAACTGGGCGCGGAAGCGGTGCTCGACCGCTCCCACATGGACGGTTTCACCGAGCGGGTGCGCGAACTGACCGGCGGCGCGCCGCTGGACGCGGTGATGGATCTGGTCGGCGGCGAGATGACCGACCGCTTTATCGACGCGATGATCTTCGACATGAAAGCGCGCGACAGCTACCCGCGCCTGAGCATCGCCGGCGCCAGCGGCGGTAACCTCAGCGAGATCATGTGGACGCGCATTTACCTCTACCAGGTGCGGATCTTCGGCGTTTCCCACGGCACCCGCGAAGAGGCGCAACAGCTGATCGACTGGATCCGTTCCGGCGAACTTAAACCGGTGCTGCACGCCGCCTTTAAACTCTCCGATCTGCACCGCGCGGAAGACTACTTCGTCAGCCGCGGCAATAACTTCCTCGGCAAGATCGTCATCGTCCCCGACAGCCAGTGGGCGGACTTCGGCGAACCCTTCGCATTAAAGGAGACGGCCTGATGCGCCAGGAGTTAAGCCTGAAACTGATGGACACTCACGCCGGCGGTGATGTCAGCCGCATCGTCCTCGGTGGTATCGACCCGCTGCCCGGTAAAACCGTGCGCCAGCAAATGGAGTACCTGCGCGACGACGCCGACGGCCTGCGCCAACTGTTGTTGGAAGAGCCCTACGGCATTCCGGAAATGTCCGTGGATCTGATCGTGCCGCCGTCCCATCCGGACGCCAGCGTCGGTTACATCATTATGGAAGTGATGGGCTACGCGATTTACTCCGGCTCCAACACCATCTGCACCGCCACGGCGGTGCTGGAAAGCGGCCTGGTGCCCAAGGAAGAAGGGCTGCAGAGCTTTATGATGGAATCGCCGGCGGGGCTGGTACGGATCGAAGCCCAGGTCCACGACGGCGTGGTGGAATCGATCACCTGCGGCGGCCTGCCCAGCTATATCGACACCTACCGCGCCACCATCCATGTGCCATCCCTGGGTGACGTCACCTACAGCGTGGCCTATAGCGGCGGTTTCTATGCGCTGGTGGACGCCGAGGCGCTGGGCTTTCACCTGACCTTGGACGAAGAGGCGGATCTGGCCCGCTGCGCCCGCGCCATCGTCGGGGCGATCCAGGCGGAACGCGGCTTCTCCCATTACACCCTGGGCGACGTGGGGCCGCTGCCGTTTCTGCACTTCATGGGGCCGGTGGAGCAGGTCGGGGATCACTTCTACCGCTCCCGCTCCGCCACCTACGTGCACCCCGGCGTGATCTGCCGCAGCACCACCGGCACGGGTACGTCCGCGCGGCTGGCGCTGATGCACCACGAGGGCAGGATCAAACCCGGCGACCGGCTGGAGACCGTGTCCCTGCGCGGTTCCGGGTTTATCGGCGAGTTCATCGACACCCGCCGCGAAGAAGACCACGACGTGGTGGAAAACACCATCACCGGCAAAAGCTACGTGCTGGCGCACTCCAGAACCGTGGTCAACTGCGAGGACCCGATGGTCGACTGTGACGGGCTGCACCACATTTTGACCGATGGCCACGCTGTGGAGGAGTGAAGGTGGGCCTGTGTCGGGTTACGGCCCTTGGCCTAACCCGACCTACGAGTCCGGGTCGCGGGCGTCGCGGAGCCGTTCTTGGCGTTCTTGCTCTTCTTCGAAGGCGGCTTTGATTTCGGCGAGCACGTCGCCCACGTTGGCGGCTTCGCCGGAGTCCTCGAACTCGCCGGTCAGTGACGTCTCCGGGTGCAGTTCGCCGGCCTCGTAGAGGGCCCAGATCTCCTCGCCGTAGCGGCTGCCGACCAGAGCCGGGGCGTACTGCCCGTAGTAGCGCGTCATATTGTTGACGTCGCGCAGCAGGAACGCTTCGGCGTGGTTGTTGGCGGCGGCGTCCACCGCCTGGGGCAGGTCGATCACCACCGGCCCGTAGGCGTCCACCAGCACGTTGAACTCGGACAGGTCGCCGTGGACGAGCCCGGCGCACAGCATCAGCACCACGTAGTGCATCATCAGGGCGTGGTCTTCCAGCGCCTGTTCCTCGGTCAGCACCACGTCGCACAGGCGCGGCGCCACGTCACCGGCGTCGTCGGTGATCAGCTCCATCAGCAGCACGCCTTCCAGCATGTCGTAGGGCCTGGGCACGCGCACGCCGGCCTCCGCCAGGCGCCGCAGGGCGTCCACCTCGGCGGTTTGCCAGATCTTTTCCTGCTGATCACGGCCGAACTTGGAGCCTTTTTCCATGGCCCGGGCGCGGCGGGTGCTGCGCACCTTGCGGCCTTCCTGGTAGTGCACCGCCTGCTTGAAGCCGCGCTTGGCCGCTTCCTTGTAGACCTTGGCGCACTGGACCTGGTCGCCGCTGCGTACCACGTAGATGTCCGCCTCTTTGCCGCTCATCAGCCGGCTGATCACTTCGTCCACCAGGCCATCATCGACCAGGGGTTGTATCCGTTTCGGGGTTTTCATGCCGCCCTTATACGCTATTCGCCCGGTTCTGGCATCCACACCACACGCTATAACCGGATTTTGCATTCCCGGCGTATCCCTGCCGGTGCTCCGGTCTCTACACTGGTTGCAGTCCATATATGCCAAGCGGCAAGGAGAGCACCATGACCTACAGCGCGGAGTACGCGACCGACCACCCCACCCGTGACGAGGTGAACGCCATCCGCGAACCCATGGTGGTGGAATTCGGCCAGCCCGGGTGCGGCCACTGCCAGGCGGCGGCGCCATTGATCAAGGCGGCGTTCGCCGACTTCACCGGCGTCGTGCACCTGAAACTGGAAGACGCCAAGGGCCGGCTGCTCGGCCGGGCTTTTAAAGTGAAACAATGGCCGACGTTGATTTTCCTGCAGGAAGGCGAGGAAGTGACGCGCCTGGTGCGACCGCAAAGCGAACAGGAAGTACGCGAAGCGTTGGAGAAAATCGACACCAAGGCCTACCGGGACGCCGACCAGGCAGGCACCGGCGGCAGCAAGGATCTGTGATTACATTAACAATCTGGTTGTGCGCTGAATCTCGTGCTAAGTTTCCCCCAAATAAAAATAAACAAGGGTTTTCATAACAACCCGATTGCTATAAATGGGGAAAACAATGCGCATTGGTATTGTCGTGGATTCCACCTGCGATTTACCGGAATCCTATTTCAAAAAAAATAATATTCAGATTCTTCCTATCTCCATCCGGCTCGGTGATGAGTTGCTGGTGGATAAACGCGACGAGCAGGCCACGCGCCGTTTCTATCAGGAACAGTTGGACTCGGAAGGCATCCACGCGGAGTCCATTCCTTATTCCGTGGATCAGATTCAGGCGGTGTTTCTGGAGCAGTTGGTCATCGACTACGACCTGGTGTTCTGTATCACGGTGTCCGGCAAGCGCAGCCTGATTTTTGATAACGCCACCAAGGCGTCGTTCTCGATTCTAAAGCAGTACCAGAAAGTGCGCGCCGACGCCGGGGTGCCGGGTCCGTTCTCGATGCGGGTGATTGACAGTAAAACCCTGTTTTCCGGCACCGCGGTCTTGGTCTGTGAGGTCGCTAAGATGATCGAGGCGCGGGCCAACCGCAACGCGATCCGGCTGCGCATCGACGAACTGCTGCCGAACATCTGCGGCTATATGGTGCCCGAGAAACTGGCCTATGTGCGCGATCGCGGCTTTAAGAAAGGCGAGCGCAAAAGCTTTTCCGATTCCATGCGCGGTGTGGCGCTGACCGTGGGGTCGGCGTTGTCCATGCACCCGGTGATCCGCATCCACGGTGGCGAGGAAAACCCGGCCACGGTGAACCGCAGCTATGAAAAGTCAGTGCGGCGCATGCTCGAACACGTGGCCAAACAGATCCGCGCCGGGCGGCTGATGTCCGGCCACGTTTGTATCAGCTACGCCGGCGACGCGGCCCGGGTGCCAACCATGCCGGGTTACACCGAGCTGGAAGACGCCGCCCGCGAACACAACGTGCAATTGCTGGTGTCCACCATGAGCCCCACCGGCGCCATTAACGTCGGCGCCGGGTGTTTGTTCGTGGCCTTCGCCAGCCAGGACGACGAATTCGAGTAAGCCCTGCATCCAGCAGGCGCGATGCAAGTAGTGTGAACAGGCCCTAGAGCCGTTCCTCGGCGGACTCCGCGCCACCGACCGGGGCGCTGGTATCCGCCGCCGGGCGGCCTCGCAGCAACAGCGCTGTCATCAGGGCGGTACCGGCGACGATCACCGCCCCGATCGCCGAGTTGGTGTGCAGGGCGGCGTTAAAGCCGGCGCGGGCCGCGTCCATCACCTGGGCGCCCAACGCCGGTGGCAGTTGCGCGGCGGCGCCGATGGCACCGCCCAGGGTATCGCCGGCGGCCAGGGCCTGGGCGTCGCTGAGACCTTCCGGCATGACTTCCAGCATATGCCGGCGATAGACCGCCGCGCCGACACTGCCGATCACCGCGATGCCCAGGGCCATGCCCAGTTCGGTGGCGGTTTCCGACGTGGCGGAGGCGGCGCCTGCTTTGGTGGCCGGCGCCGCGCTCACCACCATGTCGGTGCCGAGGATCATCATCGGCATCACGCCCATGCCCATGATCGTCATGCCCATCACCAGCAGCGTCAGATCGTCGATGTCGTTGACCCACATCATTGTCGCCAAACCGACGGCGGCCAGCACCAGGCCGCCGCTCACCAGGCGTGAGTGCGGGATATAGCGGGTGGCCGCCGGAATCAGTAACGACGACGCCGTCTGCACCACCGCCGGCGGCAGCATCGCCAGGCCCGCCTGCAGCGGCGACAGCCCCAGCACGCCCTGCAGATACTGGAACACCATCAGCCAGGCGCCGGAAAGCGCCAGAATGGTCAGCATCATCGCCGCCACCGAGGTGCTGAAGTGGCGGCTGCGGAACAGGGCCAGATCGAACATCGGCTCACTGAGACGCCGCTGGCGACGGGTAAACACCACGGCCAGGCCCAGGCCCAGCAGGATCGACAGGAACGGCGCCAGATGAACACCGTTGCGGGCCAGGTCCTTGAGCCCGTAAATCACCGCCAACACCATAGCCACGGACAGCAGGGCGCTGAGCAGATCCTGGCGCCCGGCGTTCTCGTCGCGGAATTCCGGCAGCAGCCAGGGGCCGCACACCAGAAGCAGTAGCATCACCGGTACGCCCAGCAGAAACACCGAACCCCACCAGAAGAATTCCAGCAGGGCGCCACCCACCAGCGGGCCGATGGCGCTGCCGACAATAAAGCCGGTCATCCACACGGTGATCGCCAGGGTGCGCTCCCGCTCCACCTGGAACATATTGCGCAGCAGCGACAGGGTGGACGGCATCAGCGTGGCGCCGGCGACACCCAGCAGGGCACGGGCCAGGATCAGCGTTTCCGCGCTTTCCGAGAATGCCGCCATCACCGACGCCAGCCCGAAGGCACTGGCGCCGGCCAACAGCAGTTTGCGGCGCCCGATGCGGTCGCCCAGCGTGCCCATGGTGACCAGGAAGCCGGCGATCATGAAGCCGTAGATATCCAGGATCCATAGCAACTGGTCACTGGTGGGCTGCAGGTCGGCGCTCAGATGCGGGGCGGCCAGGTGCAGCACCGTCATATCCAGCGCCAGCAGCACCGTGGGCAGCATTAGAACGGCCAGGCCCAGCCATTCGCGGCGTGTCGCCGGCGCCGCGGTGGTGTCATCGGGTAAAGCAGAGGTCATGGTGGTGTCCTTTCAGTAACGTCCTTGTTCGCGCAGTTCCGGTTCGATGGGCCGCACTTCGATGCGCCCGATGCGGGCGGACGGCCAGTTGGCGGCGATCTCCAGCGCGTGTTCGTCATCCCGGGCTTCGATCAGGAAGTAGCCGCCGATCTGTTCCTTGGTTTCCGCGAATGGGCCATCGGTCACCGAACGCCGGCCGTCACGCACGCGGGTGACCTTGGCGTGGGCCGGGCTTTGCAGGGCCTGGGTGTCGAGCAGTTCGCCACGTTCGCGCAGGGCCGCCACATAATCCAGGGTTTCCTGACGCAATGCGAGCCACTCTTCCCGGCTCATGGACTTAAAGTCCTGTTCGGCTTCATAGGCCAGACAGAGGTATTTCATGGTTACTCCCGTTAACGAGTTATTCCGGACAGTCGTTGCGGAAAACGCTATTTCGACAACATCGGCTTCACGCTTTGTGGATACTTTTTCTCCTATCCCATGTCTACTGGGTTAGCCTGATCCCAAAGAATAGCGGTAGCGAGTGACAACGAGAGTGCTACACTGTCCCCATGGCCAGTATCGAAGCCCAGGCGCCCGCCGCCCTGGACGATCCCTTTTACTACCTGCATAACTTCCAGTTGGTGCTCGACTGGGTGGCGGACCGCCATGGCGATCTGCTCAACGACGAAGAGCATGGCTTCGTGGCGGCCTTCACCGCGCTGCCGCTGGCCAGCCGCGCGTTGCTGGTGCGCATGATCATGCGCAAGGGCGAGCTGTTCCGCGCCGACAAACTGCGCTACGAAGAGGTGGGGCCGGTGACCGGCACCCGCGAGGGCGCGGCGGCGCCGCTGGTCGAGCGGGGCTGGCTGGACCCCCGGCCGGCCCTGGATCTGGAAGCGCTGTTCCGGTTGTTCACCAAACCGGAGCTGGGGCGCTGGTTCGAGACGCCGTTGCGCGACGCCGGCGTCGTCGGCGGGCGCAAGGCGGACTGGTTTCAGGCGCTGAACCCCGCTTACCCCGAACCCCGCCGGCCCGATGAATGGGGCATCGAGGCGCCGCCGCTGTTTCGGCTTACGCTGATGCCCCTTTGCGACCGTTTCCGGCTGATGTTCTTCGGCAACCTGTACCAGGACTGGTCCGAATTCGTGCTGGCGGAGCTGGGCACCTTTCAGTATGAGCCGGTGGCGTTCTGTCAGGCGTCGCGGCCGTTCCAGCACCGTGACGAAATCGATGCCTATCTGCGCTTGCATGAATGCCGGGATCAGTTGGAGCGCGGCGAAGACCTGGGCGCCCTCGCCGCGGCGCTGCCGGAGCCGGTGGGCGACAACCCCTGGCTGCTCAGCCGGCTGCACCGGCTGCGCTACAACATCGCCCGGCAATGGGAACGCAGCGGGGAGCTGGCCGAGGCCGAGGCGTTGTACCGGGACTGCGCCCATCCGGGGGCGCGGGGGCGGCGTCTGCGGGTGCTGGAACGCCAGGGCGAATACCAGGGCTGCCTGGCGCTGGCCCGCGACGTGCGGCAACGCCCGGAGAGCGAGGCGGAACGCCAGCAATTGGGCCGGCTGCTGCCGCGCCTGCACCGCAAATTGAGCCTGCCCGCGCCGGGCATCGACCCGCCGCTGCCGGTGGAACGGTTTGATCTGTGTCTGGCCAACCCGGCCGGGGAGCGGGTGGAACACCGGGTGGCGGCGCACCTGCTCGACAGCGAGCCGGCGGCCAGCGTCCACTATGTGGAAAACACCCTGCTCACCGGCCTGTTCGGTCTGTTGTTCTGGGAGGCGCTGTTCGCGCCGCTGCCCGGTGCTTTCTTTCATCCTTTCCAAAGCGCGCCGGCGGACCTGCACTGGCCTGACTTCCGGCGCCGCCGGGAGGCGCTGTTCCAGGCCGGTTTCGAGGCCCTGGAAGACGGCCGTTACGCGGACATTATCGTCGAGCGTTTCCTGCAGAAGTACGGACGCCTTTGCCGCTTCGTGCACTGGGGCGTGCTGGACGAGACTTTGCTGGCGCAGGCCCTGGGCTGTATCCCCGCCGAACATCTGGCGCTGTGTTTCCGGCGCCTGCTCGATGACCTGAAAGAGAACCGCGCCGGGCTGCCCGATCTGATCCGCTTCTGGCCGGCGCAGCGCCGCTACCAGATGGTGGAAGTGAAAGGCCCCGGCGACCGGCTGCAGGACAACCAGCGCCGCTGGCTGGATTTCTTCGCCCGCCACGGGATGCCGGTGGCGGTGTGCTATGTGCGCTGGGACTGAAACTCAGAGACCTCCGCCACCAGCCAGGCGCTGAACGCGCTCAGGCTGGGGTCCTCCGCTTTGCGCTCCGGCAACACCAGGTGGTACGCTTTGGCGGTGCGGTAGCTGTGCTGAAACGGCACCACCAGCCGTCCGGCCTCCAGCTCCTGGCGGATCAGGAACGGCGGAATCAGCGCCACGCCCATGTCCTGCATGGCCGCCTCGGCGAGCATCGAGAACAGCTCGTAGCGGGGGCCGGCCATGTCCTGATCCACCCGCAACCCCAGCGAATCGAACCATTCCCGCCAGGCGTAGGGGCGCGTAGTCTGTTGAAGCAGGGTGTGCTCGGCGAGCTGTTGCGGGGTGGTGACCCCCTTGGCGTTGATCAGGCGCGGGCTGCACACCGGCACCGGCTCTTCGTGCATCAGCGCGGTGGTGCGGGTGCCCGGCCATTCGCCATCGCCGAAATAGATGGCGGCGTCGAATTCGGTGTCCGCGAACAGGAACGGCCGGGTGCGATTGGTCAGGTTCACGGTGATGCCCGGGTGGGCGTCGTGGAAGCCGCGCAGCCGGGGCAGCAGCCAACGGGTGGCGAAGGTGGGCACCACCGCCAGTTCCAGGGTCTGCCCCGGGCCGTGCTGGCCCATCACCGCCAGGGTGTCGCGCTCCAGATCGTCCAGGCGGGCGATCACCCGGCGGCTGTAGTTGCGGCCGGCCTCGGTGAGCTGCACGCCGCGCCGGGTGCGCCGGAACAGTTTCACGCCCAGGAAGTCCTCCAGGTTGGCGATCTGCCGGCAGATGGCGCTCTGGGTCAGGGCCAGTTCCTCCGCCGCCTTGGTGAAACTCTGGTGGCGGGCGGCGGCCTCGAAGCCGACCAGGGCGGTGGTGGCGGGAATCTTTCGTCGCATGGGCAGGGCTCGCTTGGTCTTAACAAGTGACAAAATAGCACAGGTTGGTGCGATTTAATCGTTTGAAGGCGGGCCTCGCTTGTCTCTAGGATGGCCCGCAAATCCAACAAAGAGCCCGGTTGGTGGCGCCTGGCGCCGGCCGGCCGGGGCTAATTCGGAATGAAGAGGACGAATTCCATGGCACAGAACGCTTCCTTTGATTGGGCCAGCCCGCTGCTGCTGGACCAGCAACTCACCGAAGAAGAGCGCATGGTGCGCCAGACCGCCGAGCAATACGCCCAGAACAAGCTGGCCCCGCGCGTGCTGGAAGCCTTCCGTCATGAGAAGACCGACCCGGAAATCTTCCGCGAAATGGGCGAGCTGGGCCTGCTCGGCGCCACCATCCCGGAAGCCTACGGCGGCGCCGGCATGAACTATGTGTGCTACGGCCTGATCGCCCGGGAAGTGGAGCGCGTCGATTCCGGCTACCGCTCGATGATGAGCGTGCAGTCCTCCCTGGTGATGGTGCCGATCAACGAATTCGGCAGCGAAGCGCAGAAGCAGAAGTACCTGCCCAAGCTGGCCAGCGGCGAGTGGATCGGCTGCTTCGGCCTGACCGAGCCGGACCACGGTTCCGACCCGGGCAGCATGGCCACCCGCGCCAAGAAAGTGGACGGCGGCTACAGCCTCACCGGCAACAAGATGTGGATCACCAACAGCCCGATCGCCGACGTGTTCGTGGTGTGGGGCAAGACCGAAGACGGCAAGATCCGCGGCTTTATTCTGGAAAAAGGCTGGGACGGCCTGTCCGCTCCGGCGATCCACGGCAAGATGGGCCTGCGCGCGTCCATCACCGGTGAAATCGTCATGGACAATGTGTTCGTGCCGGAAGAAAACATGCTCCCGGAAGTGACCGGCCTGAAAGGTCCGTTCACCTGCCTGAATTCCGCCCGCTACGGCATTTCCTGGGGCGCGCTGGGTGCCGCCGAGGACTGCTGGCACAAGGCTCGCCAGTACACCCTGGACCGCAAGCAATTCGGCCGTCCGCTGGCCGCCAACCAGCTGATCCAGAAAAAACTGGCCGACATGCAGACCGAGATCACCCTGGGCCTGCAGGGCTGCCTGCGCCTGGGCCGCATGAAGGACGACGGCACCGCCGCCGTGGAAATCACTTCGTTGATGAAGCGTAACTCCTGCGGCAAGGCCCTGGACATCGCGCGCCTGGCCCGTGACATGCTCGGCGGCAACGGCATCTCCGACGAGTTCGGCGTGATCCGTCACCTGGTGAACCTGGAAGTGGTCAACACCTACGAAGGCACCCACGACGTGCACGCGCTGATCCTGGGCCGCGCCCAGACCGGCCTGCAGGCCTTCACCGGCGAATGACCGCCCTGGACGGCCTGCGCGTCCTGGATCTATCGCGGGTCCTGGCCGGGCCCTGGGCCGGTCAGATTCTCGGCGATCTGGGCGCCGAGGTGATCAAAGTCGAGCGCCCCGGCCGGGGCGACGACACCCGCGCCTGGGGCCCGCCCTACCTGAACGACGGCCAGGGCGCGCCCACCTCCGAATCCGCCTATTACCTGAGCGCCAACCGCAACAAGCAATCGGTCACCATCGATATCACCAAACCGGAAGGGCAGCGGCTGGTGAAGGAGCTGGTGGCCGAGTGCGACGTGCTGCTTGAGAACTTCAAGGTCGGCGGTCTGAAACGCCACGGCCTGGACTACGACACCCTGGCGGCGATCAACCCGCGCCTGATCTACTGCTCGATCACCGGCTTCGGTCAGGACGGCCCCTACGCCAAGCGGCCCGGTTATGATTTTCTGATCCAGGGCATGGGCGGCCTGATGAGCATCACCGGCCAGCCGGACGGCGAACCCGGCGGCGGCCCGGTCAAGGCGGGCGTGGCGCTCACCGACATCACCACCGGCCTGTACGCCGCCATCGCGGTGCTGGCGGCGGTCAACCACCGTCACCAGTCCGGCGAAGGCCAGCACATCGACATGGCCCTGCTGGACGTGCAAGTGGCCACCCTGGCCAACCAGGCGATGAACTTTCTGACCAGCGGCACCGC
>DASUNW010000090.1:0-2171 GCA_036276955.1 Alcanivorax sp.
AACAGGACGTTCGACAGGGAGCGTACAGGGACGTATTCACAGCGTTCCCGGAAGGGCAGAACACAGACCCGCGCCCCCCCGATGGAGAAACGGCGCCCGACGAAAGAAAAAGTTCGTCGCGAGACTGCCCGATTGGCTCCGCTGCTTTGTCTTCATAGGTAAGACACGCGAAACAACACCGCGAACCCACGCTGGAGCCAAAGAATGAACACCGGAACCACCGCGCCCAAGGCGCTTTTGCTGCTCGGCTTGCTGACCCCGCTATCGCTCATCCAACCGGCCCTGGCGCAAACCCAGGCGTCGCAGACGATCAACCTGCCCGCCCAGCCGCTGGACCAGGCGGTGATCGACCTGGCCCGGCAGACCGGGCTGGCGATCGGCGGCGACGCCTCGCTGCTGGCGGGCAAGCAGGCGCCGGCGCTGAGCGGCGACTACACGCCGGAGCAGGCCCTGCGCGCGCTGCTCGCCGGCAGCGGCGTCACCGCCGTGCGGGTGGACAGCGGCTACCGGCTGGAAGCGGCGCCGGAAGCAGAAAGCCATACGCTGGAAGCGGTGTCCGTCTACGGCCGCCAGAAGAACGACACCGTCGAAGCCATCCCGCAAAGCATCAGCGTCTACAGCCGCGAAAACTTCGCGCTGGCCCAGGCCGACACCGTCGGCGACGTGGTGCGCCTCACCCCCAGCGCCGTCCGCTCGGGCTCCGCCCGCGACATGTTCGCCGACGACTTCCTGATCCGCGGCTTCAACGCGGAGCAGTCCGTCAACGGCCTGGGCTTCCGCCAAACCGACCACCCCACCGACCTCGCCAACGTGGAGCGCCTGGAAATCCTCAAGGGCCCGGCCTCGGTGCTGTACGGCCAGATGGAGCCGGGCGGCACCATCAACGTGGTCACCAAGCAGCCACTGGATTACTACCAGGCGGAAGTGGGCGCCGAGTACGGCAGCTACGATTACCACCGCACCACCCTGGACGTCACCGGCCCGCTCAACGACCGGGTGCGCGCGCGCCTCAACCTGGCCCACCAGGACAGCAACGCCTCCATGGACTACTGGGGCTACGAGCGCCTGTTCGTGGCGCCCAACGTCACCGTGGACCTCACCGACACCACCAACCTCACCGTGGAAGGCAGCTACTCCGCCAACGAATGGACCGCCCTGCCCGGCGGCGCCCCGGCGGAAGGCGCCATCGAGCCCAACCCCAACGGCGACTACAGCGACGACTTCAACGTGGCCTGGAAAGACGCCACCACCGAGCGGGACTCCCTCTACCTGAACACCCGGCTCACCCAGGCCATCACCGACACCATCGACGCCCGCCTGAGCTACGCCTACACCCGCAACGACCAGACGTTCCAGGAATACGCCCCGTTCGGCCTGGGTGCGGACTTCCGCACCCTCGACCGCATCATCTTCGCCAGCGACGACGCCCAACAAACCGACCACGAAGTGATCCTCGACCTGAGCGGCGAAGCCACCCTGGCCGGCATGATCCACCGCTTTATCGCCGGCGTGAACTACCGGGAATCCGACAACACCCGCCCCACCCAGGTGTTCCTGATCGACCCCATCGACCTGTACGAACCGGTTTACGGCCCCATGGACCTCAGCACCAAAGCCCGCGACCGTGGCTTCACCCAGAGCGACCGCATCCTCGCCGGCTTCGTCCAGGATCGCATTGCCTTCGCCGAAAAGTGGACCCTGCTCGCCGGCCTGCGCTACACCGACGCGGAACAATCCCAGAAAACCACCGACTTCATGAACAACAACGCCGTCACCCGCGCCGAACTCGGGGAAACCGCCTGGACCACCCAGCTCGGCCTGGTCTACGACCTCACCGACAGCACCTCGCTCTACACCAGCCGCAACGAAGCCTTCGTACCCCAGCAGGGCACCACCTCCGGCCGCCAGCCGCTGGACGCGGAAGAAAGCGTGCAATACGAAGCGGGCGTGCGCGTCACCGCCGGCCGCCTCAACATCAACGCCGCCGGCTTCATCATCGAAAAAGACAACATGGCCATCAGCGACCCGCTCAACGCCGGCTTCGAAGTGGCCCAGGGCCGCGCCCGCTCCCAGGGCGCCGAGCTCACCTTGGACGGCTACGCCACCAGCAACCTCTACCTGAGCGCCGGCTACGGCTACACCGACACCGAAGTGCTGCGCACCGACGACGA
>DASUNW010000091.1:0-3550 GCA_036276955.1 Alcanivorax sp.
GGTCTGCTGCGTTTCGGCGTCGACCGGGAGCGCCTGCGCGAGATCAACCGGCGCTTCCCCAACGCCGGCTTCCATGCCCTGCTAATGGGCCTCAGCGCCCGGCAGTTAATCACCCAGCCGTGGCGCCCGTTCCCGATGCTCCGGTTGTAGCTGACCGGGGTAGGACCTTTTGTCACTTGGCGTGGGCGTCCCTGGTGCGGCAGGATGCCCGAGATGACAGCGGCCCCGCCCGGAGCCGCCGGATTACTCAGGAGCTTCGCACATGACCGAGACCCTGGCCCTGGACCTGGCGCGCACCCAGTTCGCGTTCACGATTTCGTTCCACATCATCTTCCCCGCCATCACTATTGGGCTGGCCAGCTATCTGGCGGTGCTGGAAGGGCTCTGGCTGTACACGAAAAACACCCTGTACCGGGATCTTTACCATTTCTGGGTGAAGATCTTCGCGGTCAATTTCGGCATGGGCGTGGTCTCGGGCCTGGTAATGGCGTATCAGTTCGGCACCAACTGGAGCTTTTTCTCCGAATTCGCCGGCAGCATCACCGGCCCGCTGCTGGCCTACGAAGTGCTCACTGCGTTTTTTCTGGAGGCCGGCTTTCTGGGCGTCATGTTGTTCGGCTGGAACCGGGTGGGGCCCGGGCTGCACTTCTTTTCCACCGTGGTGGTGGCCATCGGCACGCTGATTTCCACCTTCTGGATCCTGGCGTCCAACAGCTGGATGCAGACGCCCCAGGGCCACGAAATCATTAATGGTCAGGTGGTGCCGGTGGACTGGATGGCGGTGATCTTCAACCCCTCCTTCCCCTACCGGCTGGTGCATATGTCGGTGGCCGCGTTCCTGGCCACGGCGCTGTTCGTGGGCGCGTCCGCCGCCTGGCACCTGCTGCGCGGCCGCGACAACCCGGCGGTACGCAAGATGTTCTCGATGGCGATGTGGATGATGGTGCTGGTGGCCCCGCTGCAGGCGGTGATCGGCGACTTCCACGGGCTCAACACCCTGGAGCACCAGCCCGCCAAAGTGGCCGCAATGGAGGGCCACTGGGGCGGCGAAGAGGCGGCCGAGGGCGAGGGCCTGCCGCTGATCCTGTTCGGCTGGCCGGATATGGAGGAAGAACGCACCCGCTTCGCGGTGTCGATTCCTCATCTGGGCAGTCTGATCCTCACCCACAGCTGGGAGGGCACCATTCCGGGTCTGAAGACATTCGCTCCCGAGGACCGTCCCAATGCGCTGATCGTGTTCTGGTCGTTCCGGATCATGGTGGGTCTGGGGCTGCTGATGATTCTGCTCGGCGGCTTGAGCCTGGTGCAGCGCCGGCGCGGCCGGCTTTACGACAGCCGCTGGTTTCTGCGTTTCGCCCTGCTGATGGGGCCGGCGGGTTTGATCGCCATCCTGGCCGGCTGGTACACCACCGAAGTCGGCCGTCAGCCCTGGGTAGTGTACGGCCTGCTGCGCACCGAGGACGCGGTGTCGCCCCACTCCGCCACCACCCTGGGTGTGTCGCTGGCGCTGTTCGTGGTGGTTTATCTGTTCGTTTTCGGCGCCGGCCTGGCCTATATACTGCGGCTGGTGCGTAAAGGCCCACAATTGGAAGAAGGCACCCGGGAAACCTCAGGCGGCCCGGGACGGCAGCGGCACGCCATGCGCCCGCTGTCCGCGGTGGAGGAAGACTTGGATGACGATCAAGACACGGACGGGGGACGCTGAACCATGGGTATTGATCTGCCTCTTATCTGGGCGCTGATTATCGGTTTCGGCGTAATGATGTACGTGCTGATGGACGGCTTCGACCTGGGCATCGGTATCCTTTATCCCTTTATCCCCGACCGCCACCACCGCGATGTGGCGATGAACACCGTGGCGCCGGTCTGGGACGGCAACGAAACCTGGCTGGTGCTGGGCGGCGCGGGCTTGCTGGCCGCCTTCCCCCTGGTCTATTCCATTGTGCTCACAGCGCTCTACCTGCCGCTGATTTTCATGCTGCTGGGTCTGATCTTCCGCGGTATCGCTTTCGAATTCCGCTTCAAAGCCCGCGACCATGAACGCCATATCTGGGACAAGGCGTTTATCGGCGGTTCCTTCACCGCCACATTCTTCCAGGGCGTGGTGCTCGGGGCCTACGTCAGTGGCCTGCCGGTGGAGAACGGCGCTTACCTTGGCGGGCCCCTGGATTGGTTCACGCCCTTCCCGCTGTTCACCGGCGTGGCACTGGTGTTCGCCTACGCCCTGCTCGGCAGCACCTGGCTGATCATGAAGACCGAGGGCGAGCTGCAGTTCCGGATGTTCCACCTGACCCGGCCGTTGATGTGGATCCTGCTCGCGGCGATCGTCGTGATCAGCCTGTGGACGCCGTTGCGCGACCCCGCCATCGCCGAGCGGTGGTTCAGCTTCCCCAATATTGTCTGGTTCTCGCCGGTGCCGCTGCTGGTGCTGGGCGCTGCCCTCCTGATGCAGCGGGCTCTCGCCCGGGGTCAGTCGGTGGCGCCGTTCCTGCTGACACTGCTGTTGATGTTCCTGGGTTACGCGGGGCTGGCGATCAGCGGCTGGCCGAACATCCTGCCGCCGGACATTTCCATCTGGGAAGCGGCCGCGCCGCCGCAGAGCCTGGGCTTCGCCCTGGTGGGCGCGTTGCTGATCATCCCCTTCATTCTGATGTATACCGCCTTCGCCTATTACGTGTTCCGAGGCAAGGTACGTCCCGGCGACGGCTACCACTGAGGCGTTGAGGAGCAAGCATGCGACGTGCGCGAACCCCGGATCAAAGCAGCGCCCCGGCCCCCTTGCACAAACGGCTGGGTTGGCTGGTGCTGATCTGGGTCGCCAGCGTGCTGACGCTGGGGGGCGTGGCCTGGCTGATGCGCTTGTTTATGAACGCCATCGGTCTGCAGACCCAGTGAGCGAGCGTGTAAGAAAATCCTCACGGAAAAGTTACTCACAGATTCTGTGGATAACTCTGTGCATAGTCTGTCAGGAACTGTCCCCAAGGCCCATGATCACGCCGATGACCCCTAAATGACGAAAAAATATCCATATTATTAATGTCAACAAAATCAACCAGTTACAAACCTTCCCTTCGGAAATCAAGCGGTTACGAGTGCTTGCTAAAAGTGAAATGAGCAATACCCGTCCGCTGTGCAAAACTCCCAGCCACCCGATGCCCCTTCACGGCGCTGTCACAAACCGCTATGGCCGATTTGGTGCGCCCTGGCTTACAGCTGTCAGCCACGCTCAGGGACGCACCAGACGGGCGTTGATCACGCCGTCCAACGCACGGATTCTGGCCATCGCCGAGGCGGTCGGCTGCTCCGCCAGATCCAGCAGGTTGTAGGCCAGTTCATCCCGGCTCTTGTTGAGCATATCGATGACGTTGATGTCGGCGTCCGCCAGCACCGACAGCACCTGGCCGAGCACCTTGGGGATGTTGCGGTTGGTCACCGCCAGGCGCACGCCGGGGCCGGGCTCCAGAATCAGATCGGGGAAGTTCACCGAGTGGCGGATATTGCCGTTTTCCAGGAAGTCGGTGAGCGCGTCGGCGGCCATCACCGCGCAGTT
>DASUNW010000092.1:0-22379 GCA_036276955.1 Alcanivorax sp.
GGTGATCGGTGACGCCGCCGCATAGGTGGCCGCGTTACTGCCCTGAGGCCCGCCCAGGAATTGCGGCACCAGGTCGCCGCCCTGGAATTTGCGCAGATCCGTTGGCGTGCCGCCGGCCACCACCGCCCGGGGTCGGGTGACGGGACCGCCGTAGGGCTCGTTCAACGGGCTCTCCGTGTCCGCCGCCACGGTGGCCAGCAACGTCACCAGGTGGGCGCCGGATGAATAACCCCAGGCGCCCACCCGGGACCGGTCGATATCGTAGTCGTCCGCGTGCACGTGCAGCCAGCGCATCGCCATCTGCAGGTCGTGAAGCTGCGCGGGGAAGGTGTATTCCGGGGCGAACCGGTATTCGATGTTCACCGCCACGAAGCCCTGCTCGGCCAGTTGTCGCGACAGGTCCGCGGTGTCTTCCGGCGAGCGCCCCTCCCAGCCGCCGCCGTGCACCACCAGCACCGCCGGGTAACGGCCGCGCGGTTCGGGGCGGTAGATGTCGGCGTGCAGGGCTTGCGGCCAGTCGTCGGGGGTGTAAACCCGGTCTTCGATCACCGTGACGTCGTAGTCGGGCAGCGCCGGCGGCTCGCCCTCCGGCGCGCCCAGATGGCGAACGCAGCCCGACAGGGCCAGGGTGCATAGAAACAGCAGGATGGTTCTCATGAAGCGCTCCGTGGATACACGAACTGCCACGCTAAACGCGAACCAATCAATGGCGGGTGAGGGCGGCGGGCCTGCTCCCGCAACCGGTTCAGTCGCCGGTGAAGGCGGGGTCGTCGACGATCATGCCCATGCTCAGCGCGCCCGGGCCGATATTGACCGCCCCGGTCAGGCCCATGCTGCTGGTCAGCAGCTCCACCTTGTGACGTCTGGCGGCGTCGGCGAGCAGGTCGAAGCCCGGCATCTGGCGGATGCGGCTTTCATCACCGGCGTAGCTCACGCACACCACCGGCGCCATCAGACCGCGTTCGATGCAGCGCGCGCCGTGCCGGAACATGGCCTCCGCGCCGGCGTCGAAGCCGCGCATCTTGGCCACCGGGAAGGTCTCGTCCTGGCGGGCGCAAAGCACCGGTTTGATATCCAGGGCGTTGCCGAGAATCGCGCCCGCCCAGCTGACGCTTTTGTCGCCGCGTTTCTTGGCGCGCTTATGCAGGTAGTAGATGTCCGGCACCACCGCGTAGCCGGTGGCCTTGGAAGCCAGCACTTCCACGCTTTGCCGGATTTCGGTGATCTTCATGCCGCTGTTGATCAGGCGCATGGTTTCCGCCGCCAACGCGCCCTGGCCGGCGAACAGGGTCTGGCTGTCGGTCACGCGCAGAGCGAAGGGCCCTTCCACGCCGGCCTGCTTCCGGATCGGCTTGTACTCACGCAGGATCGCGTGGGAGGCCTCGGTGGCGTTGGTGAAAATCGGGCTGCGGCTTTTCGGCACCGTTTGTACCAGCGCGTAGTCGAAATCCACTACCACCTTTTCCAGAAACAGCGCCTTGATCTGTTCCATGGTGAACGGGATCGATTCCGCCCCGTGGGCCTTATCGGAGGCCTCGGTGGCATAAAATTGACGGGTGCGTTCCGGATCCCGTTCATCGACGATGATCTGATCCCCCAGCCGGATGGAAACCGGGAGGATCAGAATGCCGTGTTCATCGATAAAGGATTTAGGAAGATCGCAGCCTGAATCCACGACCAGACCGATTCTCATAATTATTCACCCCCAGTGGGCTTGCACGCTTCCTTCTAAAGCAGTCTAGCGTAAAAAGTGTGACCTGCAACACTGTATTGTATTCCGGGTTTCGCGTTACAGCCCCAGGTTATCCAGCACGCGTAGAATCGGCCCGGACTGATTCATGGTGTAGAAATGCAGGCCCGGCGCGCCCATTGCCAGCAGCCGTTCGCAGAGACGGGTCACCACTTCCTCGCCGAATTCCTTGACCGCCTGTTCGTCATCGCGAATGTCATCCAGACGGCTGCGCAGCCAACGGGGGATATCGGCGCCGCAGTTATCGGAAAAACGGAACAGATTGGCCACGTTGAGAATCGGCATCACGCCCGGGTAGACCGGCGCATCGCAGCCGCGCCGGCGCAGCTCGTCCATGTAGTAGCCGTAGGCGTCGGCGTTATAGAAATACTGGGTGATGCCGCTGTCGGCGCCGGCGCTGATTTTGCGCTGAAAGTGCGCGATATCATCGTCGAAGCTGCGCGACTGCGGATGATTTTCCGGGTAGGCGGCCACTTCCAGGTGGAAATGATCGCCGGTCTCTTCGCGAATCAGCGCGACCAGGTCGTCGGCGTACTTCACCTCGCTTTGCGCGTAGCCCATGCCGGAAGGCAGATCGCCGCGCAGCGCCACGATGCGGCGTACGCCGCGTTCTTTATAGCCTTCCACCAGCTCCATGATTTCATCACGGCTCTGGCCAATGCAGCTCAAATGCGGCGCCGTATCAGCGTGCTGCTCGCGCAGCAAATCCACCATCTGCCGGGTGTAATCCCGGGTGGAGCCGCCGGCGCCGAAGGTGCAGGAGAAAAACTCCGGATTTTTTACCAGCAACTTCTGCTGGGTACTTAAAAGTTTTTCCCGCCCCTGGTCGGTCTTGGGCGGGAAAAATTCAAAACTGATGCGCTTGGACATGATCTAAAATGCCTTAGTACTTGTAATGGTCCGGTTTGAACGGGCCGTTCACGTCCACGCCGATGTAGCCGGCCTGCTTGTCGGTGAGTTTTGTAACCACACCGCCGAAGCCCTGCACCATGTAGCGGGCCACTTCCTCGTCCAGGTGCTTGGGCAGTACTTCCACCTTGAGCATCTTTTCCTTCACCGTGTCGGAGTGGCCGGCGTAGCCCTGGTCGAACAGGTACATCTGCGCCAGCACCTGGTTGGCGAAGGAGCCGTCCATGATGCGGCTGGGGTGGCCGGTGGCGTTGCCCAGGTTGACCAGGCGACCTTCCGAGAGCAGCAGCAGGAAGTCCTGGTTTTTCTTGTCGCGCCACACCTTGTGCACCTGGGGTTTCACCTCTTCCCATTCCCAGGTCTTGCGCATGAAGGCGGTGTCCACCTCGTTGTCGAAGTGGCCGATGTTGCAGACCACGGCGCCTTTCTTCAGCGCCTTGAGCATATTGGCGTCGCACACGTCGTAGTTGCCGGTGGTGGTCACCAGCATGTCGGTGGTGCCCAGCAGATCCTTGTTGATGGACGCTTCGGTGCCGTCGTTGACGCCGTCCTTGTAGGCGCTGACCACTTCGAAGCCGTCCATGCACGCCTGCATGGCGCAGATCGGATCCACTTCGGTGATCTTCACGATCATGCCTTCCTGACGCAGGGACTGGGCCGAGCCCTTGCCCACATCACCGTAACCGATCACCAGCGCTTTCTTGCCGGACAGCAAATGGTCGGTGGCACGCTTGATGGCGTCGTTGAGCGAGTGACGGCAACCGTACTTGTTGTCGTTCTTGCTCTTGGTGACCGAATCGTTGACGTTCACCGCCGGCACTTTGAGCGTGCCCTGCTTGAGCATTTCATAGAGGCGATGCACACCGGTGGTGGTTTCCTCGGTAACGCCGTGGATGTTGTCCAGCATCTGCGGATAGGTCTCGTGGATGTAGCCGGTCAGGTCGCCGCCGTCATCCAGAATCATGTTGGCGTCCCACAGGTTGCCTTCGCCGTCGCGGCAGGTCTGCTCGATGCACCACATGTACTCTTCCTCGGTCTCGCCTTTCCAGGCGAACACCGGCACGCCGGCGGCGGCCATGGCGGCGGCGGCGTGATCCTGGGTGGAGAAAATGTTGCACGAGGACCAGCGCACTTCCGCGCCCAGTGCTTTCAGGGTTTCGATCAGCACCGCGGTCTGAATCGTCATGTGGATGCAGCCGATGATGCGCGCGCCCTTAAGCGGCTGGTCGGCGCGGTATTTTTCCCGGATCGCCATCAGCGCCGGCATCTCGGTTTCCGCGATATCGATCTCCGCGCGGCCGTACTTGGCCAGGGAAATGTCCGCGACTTTATAGTCCTGCAGCGTTTCCGCTTTTGCGTTCATGGGTTTCTCCAGATTCGTTTAAAGGGCCGCTTTCAACGCGGCCGCTTTGTCGGTGTTTTCCCAGCTGAAGCCGTCGCGGCCGAAGTGGCCGTAGCTGGCGGTGGGGCGGTAGATCGGCCGGCGCAGGTCGAGCATCTCGATGATGCCGCGCGGGCGCAGATCGAAGTGCTCGCGCACCAGCTCGGCGATGCGGTTGTCGTCGAGCTTGCCGGTGCCGAAGGTGTTCACCGAGATGGACGTCGGTTCGGCCACGCCGATGGCGTAGCTCACCTGGATTTCGCACTTGTCCGCCAGCCCGGCGGCGACGATGTTCTTGGCCACGTAGCGGCCGGCGTAGGCGGCGGAGCGGTCCACTTTGGACGGGTCCTTGCCGGAGAACGCACCGCCGCCGTGGCGGGCCATGCCGCCGTAGGTGTCGACGATGATCTTGCGCCCGGTCAGGCCGCAGTCGCCCATCGGGCCGCCGATCACGAAGTTGCCGGTGGGGTTGATGTGGTACTGGGTGCCGCTGTGCAGCCACTCGGACGGCAGCACCGGTTTAACGATTTCTTCCATCACCGCTTCGCGCAGATCCGCCAGCTTGATGTCCGGGGAATGCTGCGTGGACAGCACCACCGCGTCCACCGCCACCGGCTTGCCGTTCTCGTAGCGCAGGGTCACCTGGCTTTTGGCGTCCGGCCGTAGCCAGCCCAGCGTGCCGTTCTTGCGCAGCTCGGCCTGACGCTCCACCAGCCGGTGGGAAAAGTAGATCGGCGCCGGCATCAGGGTGTCGGTCTCGTTGGTGGCGTAGCCGAACATCAGGCCCTGGTCGCCGGCGCCCTGTTCCTTGTCCTCGGCTTCGTCCACGCCCACGGCGATGTCCGCCGACTGCTTGCCGATGCCGTTGAGCACCGCGCAGGTGTTGCCGTCGAAGCCCACGTCGGAGCTGTCGTAGCCGATATCCAGAATCACCTGGCGCACGATGTCTTCCAGTTCCACATAGGTGCTGGTGCGGACTTCGCCGGCGACGATCGCCATGCCGGTCTTGACCATGGTCTCCACCGCCACGCGGGCGTGGGGGTCGTCGGCGATAATGGCGTCGAGGACCGCGTCCGAGATCTGATCGGCCATTTTATCCGGATGGCCTTCGGAGACCGACTCGGAGGTAAAGATGGAATACTCACTCATTGTTGGGGTGCTCCCGTGACTCAATTGAGCGTTGCGTTGCCTTTATCAGGCGCCAAAATTTGAGTTGCAAGTTACAAGTTGAAAGTTGCAAGCGCGGTCTGGCAAATCGAAATTTGAAAGCCATGCCCGCGAACCGGGCTATCAGATCGCGGAGCTGAAGCCGTTACGCTTTAGTGGCCTTTGTCCGCGTTTCAACTTTCAACTTGTAACTTTCAACTTCTTTCAAAGCTGCGCACCTGCACCTGAAAACCGTTACGCATGGCGAGAAACAGACTCTCGCGCAGTACCAGACCGGCGCGGCCGGCCCAACTCACTAGATCGGCTTCTTCGAAACCGAGCCAGAAATCCCCGCAGGCGTCCACCGCCCAGCGCTGGTTGTGGCGGCACAAATCGGTGATCACCAACACGCCGCCGTCGTTCAATTGTCGGGCCGCGGCCTCCAGGGCGGCGGCCGGCGAGGGCAAATGGTGCAGCACCATATTGACCACCACCGCGTCGACCCGGGGTAAAAGGGCGCCGTGTTCCGGCCATTCCCCCAATACCAGCTCCACGTTGTCGAGCCGCTGGGCGGCCACCCGTTCCCGGGCCCGGGCCAGCATTACTTCGGCGTTATCCAGCGCCAGCACCCGCTCGAAGCGGCTTGCCAGCGGCGCCAGGAAGCGTCCTTCGCCGGGGCCGATCTCCAGCGCGATGCCCCACCGTTCGCCTGTTTCCGCACTGTTCGCGGCCCGGCCGAGCGCGGCCCGACTGTTCGCAGCCCGATCCAGTAACTCACAGGCCTGCTCCGCGTACTGCTCGTGCTCGGCGATCAGATCCTGGTGACGCGTCAGATCGTCCGCGTGGCGGGCAAAAAACGCCCGGCTCTGGGCGGCGCGCTGCGCCTGCACCCCGGCCAGACGTTGGCGGGTCAGCGGGTCCGGCGGCGTGGCGTCGAGCTGCTCGAGCAGGGCGCTTTGCAGCGGCCCGGTGGCGGTATCCGCGGGCGGCAGGCGGCGCCGGTAGAAAATCGAGTTGCCCTCGCGGCGGCGCTCCACCAAGCCGCCTTGGGCCAGCACCTTTAAATGGTGGCTCATGCCCGACTGCTTGATCGCCATGATCTCGCACAGCTCGAGCACGCCGAAACTGTTCTGCCCCAGCACCTGCAGAACCTCCAGGCGCAGTGGATCGCCGGCCGCCTTCAGAAAGGCCGCCAGGCTGTCCAGATCCTGTTCCTGCGGTGCCGGTTGTAAAGACATGCAGGCGAGTGTAGCGGAGCCTCGAGGCTTCATCAAAGTTTATCGATATAGGTTCGAGGGGCCCGGGGTTTGCCCCCATCCCGGGCTTGGGCGACAATAGCGCCCCTTTTCACACCTCTGGTCAAAATTCGTTCAGGAGCCGTGCATGTCGTCAGCCCCCGCTGCCCGTGATCTCGCCAATGCTATCCGTGCCCTGAGCATGGACGCGGTACAGAAAGCCAAGTCTGGTCACCCGGGCGCCCCCATGGGCATGGCGGATATCGCCGAAGTATTGTGGCGCGGTTTTATGAAGCACAACCCGGCCAACCCCAACTGGGTCGACCGGGACCGTTTCGTGCTGTCCAACGGCCACGGCTCCATGCTGCTTTACAGCCTGCTGCACCTGACCGGCTACGGCGTCAGCCTGGACGACATCAAGAACTTCCGGCAGCTCGGCAGCCCCACCGCCGGCCACCCGGAATTCGGCGACGCGCCCGGTATCGAAACCACCACCGGCCCGCTGGGCCAGGGGTTCGCCAATGCCGTGGGCATGGCGCTGGCGGAAAAAATGATGGCGGCCCAGTTCAACCGTGACGGCCACGCCATCGTCGACCACAACACCTACTGTTTCATGGGTGACGGCTGCATGATGGAAGGCATTTCCCACGAAGCCGCGTCCCTGGCCGGCACCCTGGGGCTGGGCAAGCTGGTGGCCTTCTATGACGACAACGGCATCTCCATCGACGGCGAGGTGGAAGGCTGGTTCACCGACGACACCGTGGAGCGTTTCCGCGCCTACGGCTGGCACGTGATCCCCAATGTGGACGGCCACAGCCCCCAGGAAGTGAAGCTGGCGATCGAGAACGCCCGCAAGAACACCGACCAGCCCACCCTGATTTGCTGCAAGACCATCATCGGTTTCGGCAGCCCCAACAAGCAGGGCAAGGAAGAGTCCCACGGCGCCGCCCTGGGCGAGGACGAAGTGGCGCTCACCCGTGAGGCCCTGGGCTGGAAGCATGGCCCCTTCGATATTCCCGACGAGATCCGCAACGCCTGGGACGCCCACGACGCCGGCGCCGAGAAAGAAGCCGCCTGGCAGAAGCGCTTCGACGCCTACCGCGCCGAGTTACCGGAGCTGGCCGATGAGTTCATGCGCCGTATGCGCGGCGAGCTGCCGGCGGACTTCGATCAGCGCGCCGACGCCTTTATCGCCGAGTGCCAGCAGGCGAAGGAAAAAGTAGCCAGCCGCAAGGCCAGCCAGAACACCCTGGACGCCTTCGGCCCCGGCCTGCCGGAACTGACCGGCGGCTCCGCCGACCTGGGCGGCTCCAACAACACGGTGTGGAAAGGCTGCAAGTCAATCAGCGCCGCCGACTGCAGCGGCAATTATATCCATTACGGGGTGCGCGAATTCGGCATGACCGCCGCCATGAACGGCCTCTGCCTGCACGGCGGCCTGCGCCCCTACGGCGGCACCTTCCTGACCTTCATGGAGTACGCCCGCAACGCGGTGCGCATGGCGGCGCTGATGCACCAGCCCAACATCCTGGTCTACACCCACGATTCCATCGGTCTGGGTGAGGACGGCCCCACCCACCAGCCCATCGAGCAGATCGCCAACCTGCGCATGACGCCCAACCTGAGCACCTGGCGGCCCTGCGACACGGTGGAAACCGCGGTGGCCTGGAAGCACGCCGTGAAACGCGACGACGGTCCCACCGCGCTGATCTTCTCGCGCCAGGGGCTGCCCTGCATGGACCGCGACGACGCGGTGCTGGCCAACGTGGCCAAGGGCGGCTACACCCTGCTGCAGACCGGCGACGGCCAGCCCGACGCGATCATCATCGCCACCGGCTCGGAAGTGGAACTGGCGGTGCAAGCCGCCGAGGCCCTGACCGGCAAGAACGTGCGCGTGGTGTCCATGCCCAGCGTCGACGCCTTCCTGTCGCAGAGCCGCGATTATCAGGAAGCGGTGCTGCCGGCGGCGGTGCGCGCCCGGGTCGCCGTGGAAGCGGGCATCACCGACTACTGGTACCGCTTCACCGGCCTGGACGGCAAAATCGTGGGCATGACCGGCTTCGGCGCCTCGGCGCCCGCCGGCGATCTCTACAAGCACTTCAACATTACCGCCGAGGCGGTCCAGGCCGCCGTGGAGAGTGTGATTTGAGACCCCAGAGTCCGACGTCCGACGTTCGGTCCCTATGTTAAAGATCGCCATTAACGGCTACGGCCGTATCGGTCGCTCCTTTGTCCGCGCCCTGGCGGAGCGGGAAGCGGCGGGCAGGCCACTGCCCGTCAGCCTGGTGGCGATCAACGACCTGGGCCGCGCCGAGGACCTGCTCTACCTGACCCGCTACGACACCACCCACGGCCGGCTTAACGCGCCGGCGGCGCTGGTGGACGGCCGCCTGCGCATCGGTGATCAGGCGCCGCGCCTGTTCAGCGAGGCGGAGCCGGAACAGTTGCCGTGGGCGGCGCTGGGCGTGGACATCGTGCTGGAATGCTCCGGTAGCTTCCGCGCCCGTGATGACGCCGCCCGCCACCTGAGCGCCGGCGCCGGGCGGGTGATCGTCGGCGCGGTGCCGTTCGATTACGCCGACCAGACCATCGTTTACGGCGTCAATCACGACGATCTCAAGCCCGACAGCCGGGTGCTGTCGGCGGCGTCCTGCACCACCCACTGCATCGCCCCGGTGCTGGCGGCCCTGGACCGGGAATTCGGCGTGCGCCAGGCGTTGATGAAGGAAATTCACGCCTACACCTCGGACCAGACCCTGCTCGACCACGTGCACCGGGACCCGCGCCGGGGCCGCGCCGGCGCCCAGAACATCATCCCCACCACCAGCAGCGCCATCAAGGCGGTGCAGAACGTGCTGCCGGCCCTGGACGGCCGCATCACCGGCCACTCGATCCGCGTGCCCACGCTGAACGTGGCCATGGTGGAGCTTACCCTGCTGCTCGATCGGACCCCGGCGCCGGAAGCCCTGAACCCCTGGCTGCGGGCCTTGTCCCAGCAACAGCCCGGGTTGATCGGCTACAACGACGAGCCGCTGGTGAGCGTCGACTTCAACCACCGGGCCGAATCCGCCATCGTTGACGCCACGCAGACGCGGGTGCAGGGCGAAATGGTGCAAGTGGTGGCCTGGTACGACAACGAATGGGGTTACGCCAACCGCCTGCTCGATTGGGTGGCGGCCTTGGCCGGCGCCCAGTGACCATTAACGAGGTAGCAAGACGATGAACTTCAAACGCATGACCGACCTGGACCTGAAGGGTAAACGGGTGCTGATCCGCGAAGATCTCAACGTGCCGGTGAAAGACGGCAAGGTCACCAGCGACGCCCGCATCCGCGCCTCGCTGCCGACCATCCGCCACGCCGTGGACGCCGGCGCCCGCGTTATGCTGCTCTCTCACCTGGGCCGGCCCACCGAGGGCGAGTACGAAGAACAGTATTCCCTCAAGCCGGTGGCCGAGCACCTCGGCCGACTGCTCGGCCAGGACGTGCCGCTAGCGAAAGACTGGCTCGACGGCGTCGACCTGGAAGACGGCCAGGTGGTGCTGTGCGAGAACGTGCGCTTCAACAAGGGCGAGAAGAAAGACAACGAAGCGCTGGCCAAGCGCATGGCGGCGCTGTGCGACATCTATGTGATGGACGCCTTCGGCACCGCCCACCGGGCCCAGGCCTCCACCCACGGGGTGGCCCGCTTCGCCCCCGTGGCCTGTGCCGGCCCGCTGCTGGCCAACGAACTGGACGCCCTCGGCAAGGCCCTGCTGGAACCGGCCAAGCCGCTGGTGGCGATCGTCGGCGGCTCCAAGGTGTCCACCAAGCTGGAAGTGCTGGACGCCCTGGCCGATAAAGTGGATCAATTGATCGTTGGCGGCGGCATTGCCAATACGTTCCTGGCCGCCGCCGGTCACCCGGTGGGCAAGTCCCTGTGTGAAAAAGACCTGATTCCGGCGGCCAAAAAGCTGGCGGAAAAAGTGCACATCCCGCTGCCGGTGGACGTGGTGGTGGCCAAGGCCTTCGCGGAAGACGCCGAAGCCACCACCAAGAAAGTCGACGAGGTGGCCGACGACGATTTGATTCTCGACGTGGGCCCGCAAACCGCCCATGTGTTCGCGGCGCTGATGAAAGAAGCCCGCACTATTATCTGGAACGGCCCGGTGGGCGTGTTCGAATTCGACCAGTTCGGCGAGGGCACCCGCGAACTGGCCGAGGCGATCGCCGACAGCGAAGCGTTTTCCATCGCCGGCGGGGGCGATACCCTGGCGGCCGTGGACAAGTACGGCATCGCCGACGATATCAGCTATATTTCCACCGGCGGCGGCGCCTTCCTGGAGTTCGTGGAAGGCAAGACCCTGCCGGCGGTGGCCGTGCTGGAACAGCGCGCCCGGGATTAATACACCACGTACATTTCGCACCGAAGACGAAAGGGAAGACATCATGGCACTGATCAGCATGCGTCAACTGCTGGACCACGCCGCCGAACACGGCTACGGCGTGCCGGCGTTCAACGTGAACAACCTGGAACAGATGCGCGCCATCATGGAGGCCGCCGACCAGACCAATTCACCGGTGATCGTGCAGGCCAGCGCCGGCGCCCGCAAATACGCCGGCGCCCCCTTCCTGCGCCACCTGATCCTGGCCGCCACGGAAGAGTTTCCGCACATCCCGCTGGTGATGCACCAGGACCACGGCACCAGCCCGTCGGTGTGCCAGCGCTCCATCCAGCTGGGCTTCTCCTCGGTGATGATGGACGGCTCCCTGGGCGAAGACGGCAAAACCCCCACCGAGTATGAGTACAATGTGGACGTGACCCGTCGCACCGTCGACATGGCCCACGCCTGCGGCGTGTCCGTGGAAGGCGAGCTGGGCTGCCTGGGCTCGCTGGAATCCGGCCAGGCCGGTGAAGAAGACGGCATCGGCGCCTCCGGCACCCTGACCCACGACCAGATGCTCACCGACCCGGAAGAAGCGGCGGACTTCGTCAAGCGCACCAAGGTGGACGCCCTGGCCATCGCCATCGGCACCAGCCACGGCGCCTACAAGTTCACCCGCCCGCCCACCGGCGACATCCTCGCCATCGAGCAGATCAAGGCGATCCACGCGCGCATCCCGGACACCCACCTGGTGATGCACGGCTCCTCCTCGGTACCCCAGGAGTGGCTGCGGATCATCAACGAATACGGCGGCGAGATTCCGGAGACCTACGGCGTGCCCGTGGAAGAAATCCAGGAAGGCATCAAGCACGGCGTGCGCAAGGTGAACGTGGACACCGACCTGCGCCTGGCGTCCACCGGCGCGGTGCGCCGCTTCCTGGCCCACAACAAGGCCGAGTTCGACCCGCGCAAATTCCTCAAGGAAACCGTATCGGCCATGCGCGACATCTGCATTGCCCGCTACGAGGCCTTCGGCACCGCCGGCAACGCCGACAAGATCAAGCCGATCAACCTGGAGACCATGTACCAGCGCTACGAAGCCGGCGAAATGGACCCGCGCATCAAGTAACCCGCCGGCATCGCGGCCTCACGGCTTGGCGTAGGGCAACCGCGCCAGCCGCGTGGCGCGGTGATAGCCGTCCAGGCCGCTCACCGCCACGGTGCCCGCGGCCTCGATGTCCAGATAGCCGTCCTCGCCCACCCAGGCGTCCTCCGCCACCAGAATCTGCTCAATACGGCCGATCACCAGCACCGTGTCGTTGACCTTGAGCGTCTGGCTCTCCTCCAGCCGCAGCCCCAGCTTAATCCGCGACTCGCCCACGAAGGGCGCGGCGAAGCCGTGCCGGTATTCCGGCGTCAGGCCCACCGCGTCGAACTCCGACACCGCCCGCGGGTAGCGCGCGCTGGTCTGGTGGGCGGCGGCGTGGATGCCCTCGTGCACCTGATTCAGCGTATAGACGCCGGTCTCCAGCAGATACTCCAGGCTGTGCCGGTCCACGGAATGGGGCCGCAGGATCATGCCGGCCAGCGCCGGGTCGGCGCCCAGATGGAACACGGAACTGATCATCGCCAGGTTTTCCTGGCCGTCGGCGGACCGGGTGCCGAGCAGATTGGCGCTCTTGAATCCGGACAGACTGTTCACCAGGGCGGCGCGCCGGCGCCGGGGCCAGGCCGCCAGATCGGCTTCGGTGAGTTGCATCAGGCGCTCCGTGAAAGTCGGGGTGGGGCGACGATTATCGTTGCCGGGCGTGAGGGGGCCGTGCAGAGGGCCTCTGTTATGCTATGCTTACCCAAAGTTACATATAACAATATTTATTACTTGAACATGACGTCCCGGACGACGTCGTTTGGAAAGGTGCCGACGAGCACCGGGAGAGCACCATGACGGACAACAACCCGGCCGGCCAGCGCGGCCCGGCGGAACACGAACGCCGCGACCAGATACTGGAGCTCGCCAACGAGCTGTTCAGCGCCCACGGCTATCGCAAGACCTCGGTCACCGACATCGCCAAGGCGGTGGGGGTGTCGAGCGCCTATTTGTACCGCTTCTTCGACTCCAAGCAGGCGATCGGCGAAGCGGTGTGCGCCATGACCCTGGCCAAGATCGATGTCGCCCTCAAGGAGATCGCGGAGCGCGACGACAGCGCCACCCAGCGCCTGCGCGATCTGCTCGATTGCCTGCTGGCAAAGGGCTTGGAGCTGTTCCTCAAGGAGCGGCGCATGCACGACATCGTGGTGGTGGCGATCGAAAACCAGTGGCACCACATGAGCGTGCACGATGACATTATCTATGAGGCGATCCGCCGCATCGTCGCCGACGGCCGCGAAAGCGGCGAGTTCGAGCGCAAAACGCCGCTGGATGAAGTGACCATCGCGATCCGCAAGACGGCGGCGGTGTACGGCCACCCGGTGCTGCTGGAGCTGAACGACCCGGACGAACTGAAACGCAACCTGGCGGCGGTCACCGGCTTGATCCTGCGCAGCCTGGCGCCGTGATCCCTGGCAAGCCCCGGGCTATCGCGGCGATAGCGAAAGGTTAACGAGTTACAAGTTGACAATACCGTAACCAGTCAACATAATGGTCCCCATCAAGCGTGGGAGACCAACCATAGACGCGGTCCCGCCACGCATTTGGAACTACCCGAATGAGTGAGGAAAGGACCATGAAAAACGTAGCCATCGCAATCGCCGCCGCCCTGAGCCTGGTCGCCGCTCCGGCTTTCGCCCAGAACCTCAGCGAGCGCCAGAACATGGACAGCTTCGAGAACATCAACGCCGCTTATCAGCAAGCGGTGGAGCAGGGTCGCCAGGCCCGTGACAGCGGCCGCGCGCCGGTCGATTACCTGGCCGCCCGCGAGAACCTGGACCAGGCCGATTTCATCGCCGACCAGTTCCGTGAAATTCAGGCCCAGCGCGCGATCGTGCAAGCCGAAGGCGACCCTTCCGGCCGCAACCAGAGCTACCTCGAGCATCGCAAGAATCTGGATAGCCTGGAGAACATCAACCGCGTGACCGGCAACAGCTGAACCGAACACTCTGCCTTGAGCCTGGCCCCGGTCTCCGACCGGGGCCTTTTTTATGGTTCATCGCGCATTAGCGGGAACACTTCCCCTCCATCTGGGGCGCAGCCATGTAGGTCGGGTTAGCCGAAGGCGTAACCCGACAGTCGGACTGCCCACGTCGCACAGACCACGTCGCACAGACCATGTCGCACAGACCGTGTCTGACAGACCGTGTCGGATTACGCCTTCGGCTAATCCGACCTACGGTGGAGTGCCGTGGCATTGGCTCCGTTCAAGGCCTATCATCAAGACCCGTTTTCAGCCGTTGCACTGCGCACCATGCCGTTTCCGTTTTCCCGCGAAGACATCACCCGCTCCTGGCGGCCGCTCAACTGGCAGGCCTTCGACCCGCTGGATGATGTGAGCCGCCGTTACGCCGAGTACTACGGCCTGGATTTCAGCGCTGACCTGCCGGACCTGGAGCATGGTTTCGGCTACTTCGAAGCGGCCGGGCACACCATCAGCGTGCACGGCTGGCGGCCAGCGGTGGCCCGCGGCACGGTACTGATCTGCCACGGCTATTTCGACCACGTCGGCCTGTACCGGCATTTGATCGCCCATGTGCTGAGTCTGGGTTACGCGGTGCTCGCCTATGATCTACCCGGTCACGGGCTCAGCTCCGGGCCGCGCGCGGCGATCGACGACTTTCGCGTTTACCGCGAGGTGCTTGAGCAGTGCCTGGAGCTGGCCGACAACGACTTTCCTCGCCCTTGGCACGTGATCGCGCAGAGCACCGGCGGTGCCATCGTGATGGACTACCTGTTGCACCACGGCTTCGATGCGCAAAGCAGCCCGTTTGAGCAAATAATTTTGTTGGCGCCGCTGGTGCGGCCGTTCAAATGGAGCACCGCGCGCTGGTTGCACACCCTGGTGCGTCCGTTCGCGAAGTCGATCAAGCGGGTGTTCACGGTCAATTCCGGCGACGCCGATTTCCTCGACTTCCTGGAAAACAAAGACCCGCTGCAAGATCACCGGCTGCCGGCGGGCTGGGTCACCGCCCTGAAAAAGTGGATTCCGGGGTTCGAAGCGGCCGATCGGGTAAAGATATCCCCGGTGGTGATCCAGGGCGACCGGGATGAAACCGTGGATTGGCGCCACAACCTGGGTGTTATCCGTGCCAAATTCCAGGAGCCGGACGTGCATATGCTCACCGGCGCCCGGCACCATCTTGCCAATGAGGACGCGGAATACCGCGAGAAAATACGCAAGATCATCGACCGTTATTTGGCCGAATAGGCGCTTAAGACAAAGCTCCGCTCTGGCTGTGCCGGTCGCCGGCCCGGTCTACGATTTGGGGCAGCGCCACGAAGCAACCGGGAAACAGGTCTAAGTGGGCGGCTGGCTTGGCAAAGCACTGTCAGCAAACCACTGCAGGATAGCCTCGCGCTGGCGCTTGCTATGAGGATGGGACAGCAATCCTTCCACCAGAAAGGCACCCACTGTGGCGAGCGTTGCCGCCCGTTCCCGCGCCACACCCTCCGCTCGCAGGGTATGGATCACAGCCGTCTCCACGAAGCGGTGGAACTGGTCATGCCATTCCCGGATCACCTCGGACTGTTCCAGTCGGGCATGTACGGTGGCTACCAACTCGCGGCTCTGCTCGAACTCCAGCAACGCCCAGGCCATCTTCTCCTTCAACGGTTTTTCCGCGATGGTCGGCAGGCGGACCAGGGTCTGTGACATCTGCCGGTTGAGTACACTCACCAACAGCTCGTCCTTGCTGGCGTAATACCAGTACAGGGTATTCGGGGCGACCCCCAGCTCCCGGGCAATACGGCTCATGGATGTGCCATCGTAGCCCAGCGACAGGAACAGCCGGGCTGCTGTGCTCACCAGCTCGTCCTGCTTTACCTTCAGATCAATATCGCGCTTGTTCTTGGCCAAGGGGCCCTCTCCCACAGTCCGTCCGGTCATCTTGTATGGTATTCAAGAATGCTAATCTTAGCTCTTGAATGCCATACAAGAAACCCGGAGCCCGACTATGGATACCCTGCGGCACAGCCCCCAAGAGCTGACCTGTGACAGCCAGCGAACCGGTTTTTACTCCGGCGGAACCTGGTGTGCGGCCACCCTGCATCGGCCAACAAAGGCAGCGGCGAACACACTGCCCGCCATTCTCATGCTACACGGCTGGGGCGGGATTCAGGATGCGTTAACGGTGTCTTACTACGAAGAATTTACCCGCGCGGGCTATGCGGTGATGACCTTTGATTATCGCGGCTGGGGCGACAGTGCCGGCCTGCCGCGGCATGTAATTTCCGCCCGCCAGCGGGTGGCGGATGCCGACGCCGCCCTGGCCTTCCTGAAAAGCCAGCCGGGCATCGACCCCCGTCGCATCGTGCTGTGGGGCTCGTCCTTTGGTGGCGGCCATGCGGTGGAATTGGCCGCCGAGCACCCGGAACTGGCCGGGGCCATTGCCCAGGTCCCCATGCTCGATGGCATGGCCACGGTGCGCGCCGTCCCCTTACCACGGCTGCTACGTTTTGGGCTGTACGCCATGGCCGATCTGCTCAAGCCGGGCCATCCGATCTACCTGCCCGTGGTCAGCGAACCCGGGGCGTTTTCTTCCATGGACCGCGACGACGCCGGCAAGGCAATGAGATTGGCTGAAACCAGCCTCGGCCGCCGTTACGATAACCGCGTTGCGGCCCGCTCCATGATGACCATGGGCCCCTACCGTCCTTTCAAGCGACTCAAGGACATCCGCATCCCGACGCTGCTGTTGGGGGCCAGCCAGGATTCCGTCGCGCCCTTTATGGAAAACGCCATCCGGGCAGTGAACAACCCCAACCTGACCGTGGCCAGCATTGAAGCCAACCATTTTGAACCCTACTTCGAGCCGGTATTCAGCGGCGTAATACGCCAGCAGCTGACGTTTTTGGAAGGGCTGGCCGCCCTCGGCACGCCGGCCGCCGGCCCTGGGGCGTACAAACCTTGATCGGCGTTTACAATAAAATTGTTTTAAATCTATCCCATAGTTACTTTTCTTCACTTGAATATCGCCCGGGTTGGCCCATTTTAGAGACGGTTGAGTTACATTTCTGTCGGTCGCAAGACAGTCCGTCTTGAAACCATGTGTCGTGAGACAAGGAGAGCGTCATGAAAGGTACCCTTAAAAAATCCGCACTGTTGAGCTTTGCCCTTGCCGGCGTACTCGCCGCGCCCGCCGCCATGGCGGAATCCACCAGCGAAAAAATCGATCGCGAGTACAAGGAGGCGATGCAGGACGAAGCCATGGGCGACCACAACGAGGACACCGCGCCCAATCCGGACTACGCCGAAGAGCGCAAGAACATTGACGACCCGGATCGGATTAACAAGCAGTACGAAGAGGCCATGCAGGAAAAACGTAGCGCTGAAGGCCAGGCTGACGGTATGAAGAAAGACGGTGGCGATTATCTGGAAAAGCGCAAGAACATGGACGACCCCGATTACATCCAGAAAGAGTACGAAAAAGCGATGGAGAAGAAGCAGTAGTCATTCTTTCCGAATGACACACGTCCGGGCGCCTCTCACGCGCAGCCGGGCGGGTATCCACGGCGGGCCGCATTGCGGCCCGTTTTTCGTGGGACCGGCTCTGAATCGCCGGCGCGGCGTGCGGCAGGTGGGAAGCGTGTCTCACTTTTACCTTCCCTCGCTTTTCCTTTCAAAATAGAACGCTTTTCAATGCTACTCTGCGCCCGTCGTACGGAGTGTCCGCACGACTGTGGAAACATGCTTGACTTACAACTATGAAAACGGAGTGGTTTATGAAAAGGATACTTTTAGCGGTATCGCCGATGGTGCTGGTGCTTTCCATGCCCGCGTTCGCGGCGGACGCCACCCTGAGCGTTGACGCCGAGGCGGGTGCCCGGGTCGACACCAGCGGTGCTCAGAAGCGTCTCGAAGATCAGCAGGAAGGCATGAAAAAGGACGCCGAGGCCCGCGCGGAGCAGGCCCGCGAGAAAGCCGAAGCACAGCGAGAGAAAGCTGAAGCCAAACGCGAACAGGCCAAAGAGCGCGCCGAGGCGCAACGCGAAAAAGCCGAAGCCAAACGCGAGCAGGCCGAGGAACGTGCTGAGGCGGAGCGTGAGAAGGCCGAAGAGCTCGCCGAAGAGCAGCGTGAAAAGGCCGAGGCCAAACGCGAACAAGCTGAAGAGCGCGCCGAGGACGCCAGGGAAGAAGCCCGCGAGCGCCAGGAAGCCATGGAAGAGCAGGCCGAAGCCAACCGCGACGCGGCGGCCAGCGCCCGGGTCAGCGGTGAGGTCAATGCCAGCGAGCAGGGTATTGAAGCGTCGCAGAACGCCAATGCCAAGGCCGATAACGGCGAAGGCAACAAGCCCTGGTATAAATTCTGGGGAGAGTAAGCCTGTCGTCGGCGCTCGCCCCTGTGCGTCGACAAAAAAAGGGGCCCCTGGCGGGCCCCATCACTTCACTTGCCATAAAGGCAGATCAATCCTCTTGGGCGCTCTTCTTAATAGATACGCTCTGGTAGCTCAGATTAATACCGTTCTCGGGAATGCGCAGGCGAACCTGGCCGCCTGAGAACGGCCCCAGGGTGATATCCAGATTCACTTCCTTGGGCTGCAGGTTTTCCAGGCCGATGAACAAGCGCCCATCCGGCAGGAAATCCAGGATGCCTTCCAGTGTAATCTCGTCGATCGGCAGGCTCTTCACGTTATGGTCCAGGCCGAGTGGCAGGCTCAGCGCCGGCGCATCAAACAGCAGATCGAACTGGATCACGAACTTGGGCGGGTCGCCCGCTCCCGGATTGTCGCCGGGCAGAATGTAACCCACCGGGGCTTCCGTGCGCTCATTGTTGGCGTCCGGCTCGTAACGCACCCGCATGATATTGGGGCCGGTGGCGGTTTCGATCGGGATCAAACCAATGTCCTGGGTCGGGCCGAGAATGGTATCCAGAATACCGCCCACCAGCGGAATATCGCCGAGGCCTTCGAGTACCGTGTTCAATGCGTCGCCCAGGGCGGGCAAGGTGGCGAGCGTCGTGTCGCCGTCCGCCGCGTTGAGGTCCACGCCGATCACCGCCGTGGCGTCCAGGTTGGTCAGGCCCACGGTGGTGGGCAGGATACGTACCGCCACCCCGCCCTGGTCGGAGTCGATGTAATCGGGCAGGTCTTCCGCTTCGACGAAACCGAGGATCTCGGTGTTCAGGGCGCCGGCGATGTACAGCAGCCGTTGCGCATCGCATTGCTCGAAGTCGCTCTCGGCGTAAGGCGGCGTACCTTCGAACCCGCAGCCGGTATTGGCTGCCGTGACCAGACCGCCGCCAGTGTTTTCGTCTCCGGCCCCGCCCTCGTTGGGCAGAATGCGGGTGGCGTTGGGCGGCACCGGCGCGCTGTCGTCGGTGACCGGTGACTCACCGTTATCGACGGCGAAGTTGTTGTTCACGTCCACGCTGGGCAGGTTGTTCAGCTCCTGGAACACGCTGTCGGTGGCCGGTGCGCCGCGGAACACGATGTCCATATCGGGTCCGCCCTGGTCGCGTGGGTTACCCAGCAACAGGGCGGTTTGCAGTGGCAGTTGGTCCTCGGAACAAATCGCGTCGGAGCAACCGGAGGTCTGCGACGCCAGCGTGTAGCGGTACAAGGTGCCCGGTTCCCAGGGCTGGTCCGGCGTAAACGACAGTCCCCGGGTGCTCACATCCAGAGAACCGCTTACCGCGCCGCCGTCCACCTCCTCAACGATGAAGGTGCGGCCTAGCTCGATGGAGGCTGGGTCCATATTCTGGGAAAAACGCACTCGGATCGCACGGTTCGCGGGCATATCGGTGATCGGCATGCGGTCCACTTCCACCTGCTCGCTTTCCGGGCTGGAAGACAGGCAAACGCCCTGGCTGCCCATGCCGCTGAAGGCATTCAGATCCAGTTCGTCGCTGGTGGCGCAGGGGAAGCCCGGGTAGACGGTCATCGCGAAGGGGCCGCGAATCACGCTGTCGCCGCCGTCGCTTTCGACGTAATCCGGCAGGCTGAAACTCAGGGTGTCGCCGCCGCTGTTGAGGTTGATCGGTTGCAGCGGGTTACCGGACAAATCGGTGATGCCGGCGGTGGCGGTCACGTCGTATTGAACGCCGTAGTTCACCGGGTCCTCCGGGGTGATCACCAGCGCGTTGCCGTCGAGTTTCCAGGTGAAAGGTTCGCTGGCGCCGCCCTTGGTCAGGCGCAGGGTGTCGCCACCGACGATACTCAACGGATCAAGCGCTTCACTGAACAACAGCACGATGGGTTCACCGGGCACCATGCGATCGGCGAACTCGCCGGGCTGCCAGGACAACCGCTGGCTGCCATCGTCGCCGACCACTGCTTGCAACCTGGGCGCGGTAATGTCCATTAACGGATCTGGCGCGGAGGTCTGGTCGCGGTAGGATTCCATGCGGAAACTGAGCAGGCCGTAGCTGTTCTCGACGCCGAGAACGCGTGGTTCCACCACGCTGATGGCGTCGGCTTGAAGCACGCCGTTGCGCACAATGGCGCGGCCTACCAGTTCCACATGCAGCAGGTTCTGGGTGAAGGCGCCGTTGGCGCGTGCATCGTCGGTGGTGGTAGCGAGGTCCAGGAACAAACGCAGGTTCTTGGCCGCGTTCGGTGAGTCGGAGGTTGGGTTGGGGAACAGATAACCGGTGGCGTCGGCGATCATTTCCACGGTCACGTCGCCGGAGTTAAAGCCCACCGGCACCTGGCCGCCGATGATCACTTCCAGCGCGTCGCCGACCAGCTTCGAGCCGCGAGCCACGCGCAGCGGCGTCACATCCGGGAACGCCGGCGGGAACGCCAGTTCGCCGAACACATTGCCGGTTTGTTTGGAAACGGTCTGGTCTTCCAGCAGGGTGCCAATCACCGGCACGCAGTTGATCGGTTCCCCGGTGAGCGGCGAAACGCGTACGTTATCCGCCAGACAACCCAGGTTCGGGTCCGCCGGCGGCACCTTGGTGACCAGCGTTTCCCGCTTACCGGTCGGTGAACTGGTTTTCATCGGGTTAACGGTGCGTTCGAATGGCGCGATGGTATCGCCGAAGCGGCTTACCACACCATCCACGCGCAGCACGTAGTCGACGCCGGGCGTCATGTCGTTCAGCGGGTCCACGGTAATCGCGTTACCGGCGGACAGCAGCACGGCCGGCACCAACTGCCCGTCGCGGGTCAGCGACACGGTGTCGCCGTAGACCACCGTTTCTTCATCCATCGGATGGCTGGTGCGCAGCCGAAACGCTGAAAAGTCCATGGTTTTGAACTGGCTTTCGTCGTCCGGGAAGATCGACGCCACTTCAAACTCGGGGCTTTCTTTCTGCAGAGCGACCGGCCCTTCCAGCGCGGCGCGGGTGGTGAAGTTCAAGGCGCCGTCGGGCACCCGTACTTCTTCGCCGTTGGCGTCGATGCCCTGCAGCACCACTTGATAGTCGGCGATCGCATCCAACTTGGTCCGGGGGCGCAGCACCACGCCCCGGCCGTCATCGACGACGCTGAAATCGAACGCCACCGGCTCGCCGTCGGCGTCGGTGAACTGGAAGTTCTCCGGGGCCACATTCAGCGCGGCGCCGAAGTTGAACACCACCGGCGCATTGGGCGCCACGTCTTGCTGGTCGTCCAGCGGATAGGTGAAGAAAAGAGCCGCGCTGCCCGTCTCCGGACCGCGCAGGTCCGGCACATTGGGGTTGTCGCCGCTGTCGTCACCGCCGCAGCCGAACAGGGTCGCCGCCGCGGTCAGTGTTATTAGAGCTCTATAGCGCATGGCGCACCTCCTAGAACTTAAGCGTCAGGGAACCGCTGAACACATGAACTTCGCCGCCCGCGGTCACGGTAGCGAAGGGGTTGGTCACGCCCGGCCGGCTGCTGCTGAGCTCGAAGTCACGGTCTTCCAGTTGCTGGAACTGGTAGCCGAAGTCGAGACGCATTGGGTAGGCGAGGATCGGCGGGTTGTCGATCACCAGCGAGGAACCCAGGCCGAAGATCACTTTGTCGGTATCCAGGTAGTTCACGTCCAGAGTGCGGATGCTCTCCAGTGGGGATTCCTGGAAGGCCACGCCGCCGCGCAGGGTCAGATGCTTGTTGACCTGCCATTCGGCGCCCACGCGCGGCACGGTGATGTCCTTGAACTGGGCATTGGCTTGGTCCTTAACGGTGTCGCGCTGCAGCTCGTCGGTCAGATCGGACCATTTCTGCTGCTCCACGGTGACCGCCATGCGGAAGCTGTCGCTGAAGTTGTACATCACGCCGGCGGCGAAGATGTCGGGCTGGTAGGAATCAATCGTGTCGATGGCCAGCAGGATGCCGGGGTCCGGCACGGTGCCGGGGATCACGATATTGGATTCCACCGAGGTGCGGGCTTCGGTGTGGCCGCGGAACGTCAGCGCCGTTTCCAGGCCGCCGATCCAGCAGTCGTCGTTATGGCCGCAAATGATCTTGCCCCACTCCTGGGAGGTGGACAGCACCGGGCGCATCACCGGCTTGGCGGTCACGTCCAGCTCTTCGTACTGGGTT
>DASUNW010000093.1:0-49301 GCA_036276955.1 Alcanivorax sp.
GCGAAGCCCTGCTCCTGGTACATGGCGCGATAGCGGCCTTTGACGAAGTCGAAGGCTTCGTTGACCTGATCGGCGTCGATGCGCTGACCCAGCGCCACCGCCGCCTGGTCGAGCAAGTCGCGCAGGTCCAGCGGCAGTTGGTTGTCGATGATGATGCGCAGAATGCCCAGGGTGGCGCGGCGCAAAGCGTAGGGGTCCTTGGTGCCGGACGGCTTCTGGCCAATGCCGAAAATACCCACCAGGGTGTCGATCTTGTCCGCCAGGGAGACCGCCTGGCCGGTCTTGGTGCGCGGCAGCGTGTCCCTGGCGAAGCGCGGCAGGTACTGTTCGTGCAGGGCCTCGGCCAGCTCTTCGGGCAGACCTTCGTTGCGGGCCAGGTAGTAGCCCATAACGCCTTGCATGGTGTCGAACTCGTAGACCATCTCGCTGTTGAGATCCGCCTTGCTGAGCGCGCCGGCGCGGCGTGCCAGGTTGGCATCGCCGCCGATGCGGTCGGCGATCTCGCCGGCCAGCCAGCCGATGCGGTCGCATTTGTCCGCCAGGGTGCCCAGCTTCTGCTGGAACACCACGTGGGCGAGGCCCTGGGCGTGTTGCTCCAGGGGCTTGCGGCAGTCGTTGTCGTAGAAGAAGGCGGCGTCGGCGAGGCGCGGACGAATCACCTTTTCATTACCGGCGATCACTTTCCGAGGATCGCGGGATTCGATATTGCTGATGGTAATGAAATGCGGGGTCAGCTTGCCGTTGGCGTCGAGCACCGGGAAATACTTCTGGTGTTCTTCCATGGCGGTGATCAGCGCTTCCTGGGGCACGCGCAGAAAATCGTCGTCGAAACGACCGGCCAGCGCCACCGGCCACTCCACCAGGGCGGTCACCTCATCGAGCAGATCGTCGTCCAGGCGGGCCTCGCCGCCGGCGCCGCGACCAGCCTGCTCGGCCTGCTGGCGAATCATTTCGCGGCGGCGTGGGAAGTCGGCGATCACCTTGCCGTCCTGCTCCAGGCGGGTGGCGTAGTCGCCGGCCTCGCTCAGTTCGATGGCGTCCGGCGCGTGGAAGCGATGGCCCCGGGAGGTTCGCCCCGCGCGCTGATCGAGCAGTTCGAAATCGATCACGTCGCTGCCGTACAGCGCCACCAGCCAATGCACCGGGCGCACGAACTGCACCTTGCGGCGTCCCCAGCGCATACGCTTGGGAATCGGCAGCTTGCTCACGGCCTGGGCGAGGAAGTCCGGCACCAGGTCCACGGTGGGCCGGCCGGCTTCGGTGAGCTGGGCGAACAACCGCTCGCCCTTGTCGGTGTCACGGCGGTCCAGCTGGTCCACGCTCAGGCCCACGGAGGCGGCGAAGCCTTCGGCGGCCTTGGTGGGCTTGCCGTCGGCGTCATAGGCGGCCTGCAGGGCCGGGCCCAGACGCTCCACCTGGCGATCCGCCTGCTTGTCGGCCAGCTCACGCACCAGCACCGCCAGACGGCGTGGGGCGGCGAAGCTTTCCACCGCCCCGTGCGCGAGGCCGGCGTCGTCCAGCTGGCGCACCAGTTCTTCGGTGAGAGCGGCGCTCAGATCCGGCAGAGCCTTGGGGGGCAGCTCTTCGGTACCCAGTTCAATCAATAAATCCCGCTTGGCCATATCGTTCGCCATGATTACTTGCCCCCTTTCTGTTTCTTGGCGGCTTTATCGTCCTGTTGCTGCAGCTGCGCCTCCACTTCCTGGCGGATGTCGTCGGCGGCCATCGGAAAGCCCAGCGCGCGGCGTGCGTCGAAATAGGCCTGGGCCACCGCCCGGGCCAGGGTGCGCACGCGCAGGATGAAACGCTGCCGTTCGGTGACCGAGATCGCCTTACGGGCGTCCAGCAAATTAAAGGTGTGGGACGCCTTGAGCACATACTCGTAGGCGGGCAGCGGCAGCCCGGCCTCGATCAGCTTGCCGGATTCCGCCTCGAACAGGTCGAACTGGCTGAACAACGCTTCCACGTTGGCGTGTTCGAAGTTGAAGGTGGACATCTCCACCTCGTTCTGCAGGAAGACGTCGCCGTAGGTGACCTTGCCGAAGGGCCCGTCGGACCACACCAGGTCGTACACCGAGTCCACGTTCTGCAGGTACATGGCGAGGCGTTCCAGGCCGTAGGTAATTTCGCCGGTGACCGGGTAGCAATCGATGCCGCCGACCTGCTGGAAGTAGGTGAACTGGGTCACTTCCATGCCGTCCAGCCAGATTTCCCAGCCCAGGCCCCAGGCGCCCAGGGTGGGCGATTCCCAGTTGTCTTCCACGAAGCGGATGTCATGGGTGAGCGGATCAAAACCTAGGCGGCGCAGGGAATCCAGATACAGCTCCTGGATGTTGTCCGGCGACGGCTTGAGCACCACCTGGAACTGGTAGTAATGCTGCAGCCGGTTGGGGTTCTCGCCATAGCGGCCGTCCGTGGGGCGCCGCGACGGCTGCACGTAAGCGCTGTTCCAGTTTTCCGGGCCGATCGCGCGCAGGAAGGTGCTGGGGTGGAATGTGCCTGCCCCCACTTCCATGTCCAGGGGCTGGACGATCACGCAGCCCTGCTCCGCCCAGTACTGTTGCAGGGCCAGAATCAGGCCCTGGAAGGTGCTTGTATCCGCTTGCGGTTGATCCGCCATGGTGGTTCCCGTTCTTCCAAGCTCTGTGAAAATAAAGGGGCAAGTATAGCGCCCCCCAGGGGCCGGTGATACCGTGCTACCCACCGATACGCCTGTAACCACGGGGGTTTTGACCATGGATCGCTGTCCCTGGTGCGGCACGGATCCGCTCTATGTGGCCTACCACGATCAAGAGTGGGGCGTGCCCGAGCATGACGACCGCCGCCTGTTCGAATTCCTGATTCTCGAGGGCGCCCAGGCGGGCCTGAGTTGGATCACCGTGTTGCGAAAGCGGGAAAACTACCGCAAGGCGCTGGACGGCTTCGACCCGGAGAAAATCGCCCGCTACGACGACGCGAAAATCGCCACCCTGCTCCAGGACAGCGGCCTGATTCGCAATCGCCTGAAAATGGGCGCCGCCGTGGGCAACGCCCGCGCCTACCTCGACCTGCGCGACGCCGGTACCAGCCTGGACACCTTCGTTTGGGATTTCGTCGGCGGCGAGCCGCGGATCAACCGCTTTCGGTCGCTCTCCGAGGTGTCGGCGGTGACCCCCGAAGCCGAGGCGCTCAGCAAGGCGCTGAAAAAACAGGGCTTCCGTTTTGTCGGGCCGACCATCATGTACGCCTTCATGCAGGCCGCCGGTCTGGTCAACGATCACCTGGTCGGTTGCCCCCGGCACCGTGAGTTGGCTTGACGCCGGTCACGGTGGTGGATGCGCGTGAAATCCAGCCCCGCCGGCGGCGGCTTAGTTTTTCAGAGACGCTTTAGTCCTCGCCGAATACCGCACCGATCAGGGCGCTGCCCCGGCTCACCGGATCCTGGCGGATCAAAGCTTCCTGAGTGCCGATTTCCGCGTACAGCCGGTCCAGGCTGGTGTCGATCACGTAGTTTTCCAGATTCAGGTCCGGTTTATTCGCCAGCGGCAGACGGTTATAGGCGTTCAGCAGAGTCTGATACTGGTCGTAAAAACCGGTCTCTTGCAGGCTGTTCTCGATGATCGGCCGGTACCGCTCGCTCAGGGTGGCTTCGGTGCGGTCGCGAAAGTACTCGGTGGCGGCGGTGTTGCCGCCGCGCACTATGCCCAACGCATCGGTCACCGTCATTTCCTGAATCGCATTCTTGAACACCGGCGCGGCTTGCGCGGCGGCGTTCTCGGCGCCGCGATTCATGGCATCGCGGACCTGGTCCACGTAGCGCCCCAGGCCGACACGCTCAAGATTGCGGGCCACGGACGCCACCGAGGCGGGCAGGGGCAGATCGAAGGCGCCGCTGGTGGACAGCTTGCTGGTGGCCCGGTCCGCGCTGATCGACAACGTCTGTTTGATGGCCCCGGCCAGGCCGCTGTCGGTGTCGTAGCCGGCGGCTTTGGCGGCCTGGTTGCCCTGCTCGATCCACGGCGCCAAGGCGTCCATGTTCTGGCAGGCGGTCAAGGTGAGTAGCGCCGCGCTGGCCAATAGAACCCGTTTCATAGCTTTCCTTCCCTTTCGATGAATTGGTGTAGCATGCCCGCCTGGACTATTGTTGGCGGTAATCCCGCCCGTGTTATCGGCCGCCGGCCGGGGGCACCTTCAATCCGGGGCGGTGCCCCGCAACACGGAGACACACCATGAGTGCCAGTGTTTTCTCGCTGCTGGTGAAACGCCGCTTCGGGCCGTTCTTTTACACCCAGTTTCTGGGCGCCTTCAACGACAACGTGTTCCGCCAGGCGCTGATTCTGCTGATTGCCTCCGGCGTGGTGGCCGGCACCGAAGTGAACACGTTGAACAACGTGGCGCTGGCACTGTTTATCCTACCCTATTTCCTGTTTTCCGCGCTGGCCGGGCAGATCGCCGACAAGTATGACCGGGCCATGCTGGTCCGGCGCATCAAGCTGGTGGAAGTCTTCATCATGTCGTTCGCCGCCGTGGGCTTCTTCTTCAACGCCGTTTACTTCCTGCTCGCGGCGCTGTTCTGCATGGGGCTGCAGTCCACCTTCTTTGGGCCGATTAAGTATTCGATCATTCCTCAGCATTTGCCTTCCCGGGAGCTGGTGTCCGGCAACGCCCTGGTGGAAATGGGCACTTTCCTGGCGATCTTGCTCGGCTCCATTTCCGGGGTGTTGCTTAAGATGGACGCCGCCGATCCGTTGATCGTGTCCGCGGCGGTGGTGGGCCTGGCGATACTTGGCTATCTCGCCGCGCGGGGTATTCCCAAGGCGCCCGCCGCCGACCCCGGCATGAAGATTAACTGGAATCTATGGCGCGAAACCTGGCACGTCGTCGGCTACGCCCGGGAAGTGAGATCGGTGTGGATGTGCGTGCTGGGGATTTCCTGGTTCTGGTTTCTCGGCGCCGCCTACACCACGCAGCTCAAGGTCTATGTGGACGACTACCTGTTCGGCACCGACGGGCTCTACGCGCTGCTGCTGGGTACGTTCTCGGTGGGCATCGGCCTGGGTTCGTACCTGTGCGAGAAGATGTCCGGCCATCGCGTGGAGCTGGGCCTGGTGCCGTTGGGTTCCATCGGCCTGAGCGCCTTTGGCATCGACCTGTTCTTTTCCTACGCCGGGCTGCCCAAGGATGTGTCGATGGACATCGCCGCCTTCCTGCAGCAGAGCGCCGGGTGGCGGGTGATGGTGGACCTGCTCGGCATCGGTGTGTTCGGCGGTTTCTATATCGTGCCGCTGTTCGCGTTGATTCAGCAGCGTTCCGACCCCCGCCATCTGGCCAGGATCATCGCCGCCAACAATATCCTCAACTCGCTGTTCATGGTGGGCTCGGCGGTGGCCGGCATTGTGCTGGTGGGGATGCTGGACCTTACCGTGCCGGCGTTCTTCCTGGTGCTGGCGCTCGCCAATGTGTTGGTGGCGGCCTACATCTACACCATGGTGCCGGAGTTTCTTATCCGCCTGCTGGTGTGGATGCTCACCAACGTGCTCTATCGCATTAAAGAGCAGGGCATGGAAAACATACCCGACGAAGGCCCCTGTCTTCTGGTGTGCAATCACGTCAGTTACGTGGACGCGCTTCTTCTGGGGGGCGCGGTGCGCCGGCCGGTGCGGTTCGTGATGGCCAAGCCGATCTATGACCTGCCGTTGATGAACTACATCTTCCGGACCGGCAAAACCATTCCCATCGATTCCAAGGAGCGCAATCCGGAGATTTACCAGAGTGCGTTCCGTCGCATCAACGAGGAATTGGCGGACGGCCAGGTGGTATGTATCTTCCCGGAAGGCAAGCTGACCCAGGACGGGGAACTGGCTGAATTCAAAACCGGGATGGAAAAAATTGTAAATGAAAACCGGATTGCGGTAATTCCCATGGCACTCTCCGGTCTATGGGGTAGTTTCTTCAGCCATAAGGGCGGTCCGGCGTTAACCCGTCTGCCGAAACGTTTCTGGTCCCGCGTGAAACTCAGCGTGGGTGAACCGGTTGATCCGGCCCGTGTCGAGGCGCAAGACATGCGCCGACGCGTGTTGGCGTTACGGGAACGTCCCTGACGCCTCGGGGTCCCAGGGCCTGCACATTGATGACATTAAAGAGGACAACCATGCGACGTATCTTTATAGCTTTGAGTCTGCTTTTCACCTTCACTGCCAGCCACGCGGAAAATGTGGACGTAAAAAATGTGATGGGTTGGGTTGAGATCGCGACCCTTGAACCCTGGGGCGTGGAAGTGAAAAGCAAACTCGACACCGGCGCGCTGACGTCTTCGCTGCATGCGCGCAACATCGAGCGCTTTGAAAAAGACGGCGAGGAGTGGGTGCGCTTCGAAGTAAACGTGGAAGATCAGGACGAAGAGAAAAAAGTCTCGCGGGAGTTCGAGCGCCCACTTTACCGTAATGTGATTATTCGCGGCGCCGGCGGTGAAGAACGTCGCCCCGTGGTGCTGATGAAAATTTGCTTCGGCGATATCGTGCACGAAGAACAGTTCAGCCTGGAAAACCGCAGCGACATGATCTACCCGGTGTTGATCGGCCGCCGCACCATTCAGCATCTGGGCGTGGTCGACGTGACCAGTACCTTCCTGCATGAACCGCAATGCGACGAAGACAGCCCGGTGGAGAAGTTCGATAAGGACAACACCGACGAAGACATCGGCGCCTAAAAAAGGCAGACGCCTGAATAAACGGCTCCGGCGTCAAGCGACGCGGGTGAACACCTGCAGGATATTGCCCAACCGGGCAGTGAGTTTGTCGCCGGGCGCCAGCGGGCCTACCCCGGCCGGCGTGCCGGTGAACACCAGGTCGCCTGGTTCCAGGGTAAAGACGCGGTTAATGTGTGCGATCAATTCAAAGGTCGAAAACAGCATCTGTCCAGTGTGACCGTGCTGGCGGCTTTCGCCGTTCACTTCCAGCGACACTTCCAGATTCTGGCGCACCGAAACCCCGCGCGCGTCAATGAAACCGGACATCGGCGCGCTGCCGTCAAACGCCTTGGCCCGCTCCCAGGGATGACGTTGTTCCTTGAGGCGGCTTTGCAGTTCACGAAGCGTCAGGTCCAGGCCGACGCCGTAGGCGGCGATCGCATAGCGAATGGTTTCCAGATCGGTCTCGCCGCTCAGGCGCTCGCCGATCATCACCACCATTTCCACTTCATGGTGCACGGGCCCCTGCCCCCGGGGCAGTACCAGTGGTTCGTGCAGGCTGCACAGAGCGGTAGCCGGTTTCATGAACAGCAAGGGCTCGTCGGGCACCTCATTGCCCAGTTCACGGGCGTGCTCGGCGTAGTTCCTTCCCACGCAAACGCATTTGCCCAGCGGCATTTCCATCGGTGAGCCGTCGATCCAGCGATGCACGTAGGCGGATTCCGGACGCGCTTTCAGCTCGTGGGTATCAAACATCAAACAGCTTCCCGGGGTTCATCACGTTGTTGGGATCGAACACCGACTTCACCGCTTTCATATAAGTGATCTCTTCGCTGCTGCGGGAATAATGCAGGTACGGCTTCTTCGTCATGCCGACGCCGTGTTCCGCTGAAATCGAACCGTTGTACTTCTGCACGATCTCGAACACCCACTTGGATACATCGCCGCACTGGCGGAAAAAATCTTCCTTGGGCAGGTCCGCCGGCTTAAGAATATTCAGGTGCATGTTGCCGTCTCCGATGTGGCCGAACCAGACAATCTCGAAGTCCGGGTAGGCGTCCTGCACTACTTTGTCCACGTCTTCGACAAAATCCGGCACCTTGGAAACGGTGACGGAAATATCGTTCTTGTAAGGCGTGTGCGGCGCGATCGATTCGGAAATTCTTTCGCGCAGTTGCCACAATTGTTCCAACTGGCCCAGCGACTGGCTCATCACCCCGTCGAGAACCCAGCCCTGTTCCACGCAGTGCTCGAAAACTTCCATCGCCCGTTCGCCGGTGTGCTCGGAAAGCTGCTCGAATTCCAGCAGGCAATAGAATGGGCATTCAGTGTCGAAGGGCTTGGCGACGCCGTGGTCGAGTACGTGGGCCATGGCTTTATCGGAAAAGAACTCGAACGCGGTCAGATCAATGTCTTTCTGGAACGCGTGCAGTACCTTCATGACTTCGCGGAACCCGGGCGCGCCCAGCACCAGCGCGGTCAGATTCTTGGGCCGGCGGGCCAGTTTCACGGTCGCTTCCACCACGAAGCCCAGGGTGCCTTCCGAGCCGATGAACAAGTGGCGGAAATCGTAGCCGGTGGCGTTTTTGATCAGGCCCTTATTGAGGTCCAGCAGCTCGCCCCGCCCGGTGACCACCTTAAGCCCGGTGATCCAGTCCCGGGTCATGCCATAGCGGATCACCTTAATGCCGCCGGCGTTGGTATTGATGTTGCCGCCGATCTGGCTGGAACCGGCGGAGGCGAAGTCCACCGGGTAGAACAGCTCCTTGCTTTCGGCGAACTCCTGAAGCTGCTGGGTGACCACCCCGGGTTCCACCGTGACCGACCGGTCGTACTCATTGAACTCGACGATCCGGTTCATCCGGTCGAACGCCACCACCAGCTCGCCGTTGGCGGCCACCGCGCCGGCGGACAGGCCGGTGCGACCGCCGGAGGGCACCAGACGCAGGCCGTGCTCATTGGCGATCTCCACGATCTGCTGCACTTCCTCGGCGGTTTCCGGCAGCACCACGGCGCTGGGCGCCGGCGCCCACACCTTGGTCCAATCGACCCCGTAGCGCTGGGCGCTGTCCGGATCGGTGAGGCAGCGCTTGCCGAAAAGCTCACTGAGCTGGTCCAGGGCGGCATGGGCAAGGGAGGTCATCGGCAACTCCAAAGGTCTTCAAGTCAACTTGAGCATTCAACATGTGCATGGCGCGCCCGGAATGGCTCTCATCCGGGGCGCGCTATGGTACCATACGCGCCCATTTAACCCGCTACAGAGACCGCCCATGGCCAACACTTCTCTTGAGAAGGACAAGATCCGCATCCTCCTGCTCGAGGGTGTCCACCAGAATTCGGTGGATAATCTGAAGGCGCACGGCTACAGCAACGTGGAGCTGCTGCCCACGGCGCTCACCGGCGACGACCTTAAGGACGCCATCAAGGATGCCCATTTCGTCGGCATCCGTTCGCGTACCCAGCTCACCGAGGAGGTGTTCGCAGCCGCCGAAAAGCTGATCGGCGTGGGCTGTTTCTGCATCGGCACCAACCAGGTGGATTTAAAGGCCGCCCTGAAGCGCGGCATTCCGGTGTTCAACGCGCCTTACTCCAATACCCGCTCGGTGGCGGAGTTGGTGATCGCTCACACCGTCAACCTGATGCGCGGTATCCCCGAGAAGAACGCGGTGGCCCATCGCGGCGGCTGGCTGAAGTCCGCCAAGGACAGCTACGAGATCCGCGGCAAGAAGCTGGGCATCGTCGGCTACGGCAACATCGGCGCCCAGGTATCGGTGCTGGCGGAATCCATGGGCATGAAGGTGTACTTCTACGACGTCGTTTCCAAGCTGCCGATGGGCAACGCGGAGCAAGTGGGCAGCCTCAATGACCTGCTCGGCCTGGCCGACGTGGTCAGCCTGCACGTGCCGGACACCGCCGCCACCCGCTGGATGATGCGCGAAGAGCAGATTCGCGCCATGAAGCCCAAGAGCTATCTGATCAACTACGCGCGCGGCAAGGTGGTGGACATCGAGGCGCTGGCCGCCGCGTTGCACGACAAGCACCTGCTCGGCGCCGCCATCGACGTGTTCCCGGAAGAACCCAAGGGCAACGACGACGAGTTCATTAGCCCCCTGCGCGAGTTCGACAACGTGATCCTGACGCCGCACATCGGCGGCTCCACCCATGAGGCGCAGGAAAACATCGGCACCGAAGTGTCCGAGAAGCTGATCCGCTATTCCGACAACGGCTCCACCCTGAGCGCGGTCAACTTCCCGGAGGTGGCGCTGCCCTCGCACCCGGACATGCACCGCCTGCTGCATATTCACGAGAATATTCCCGGCATCCTCACGCAGATCAACACCGTTTTTTCCGAGAACGACATCAACATCTGCGGTCAGTACCTTCAAACCAACGAGGAAATCGGCTACGTGGTGATCGATGTGAACAAGGGCTACAGCCAACTGGCCCTGGAAAAGCTGCGCACCATCGATGGCACCATTCGCACCCGCGTGCTGTTCTAGGGCGCTCTTCAGAGACGCCTTCTCGACAATAAGCCGGAGCCGGGCTACCTTGCCCGCTCCGGTTTTTTATGGCGCCGCGGTCTATGAGAATAAGCCCGCCAGGATACTCGCTGGCCAGAAACGGCGTTCTGCTGTTGCTGGCGATGGCGCTTTTAGGTGGCTGCGCCACCCGTTCCCTGTTCCAGCCTTACCCCGCCCAGGCCCGCGCCTGGACCGCCGACCTGGCGGTCGCGGAGCCAACCCCGCTATTAAAAAAAGGTGTCGACAGCCGTGATGGCGTACTTTATCTCCAGGAGTTGGGCCGGGTCCGACAGCTCGGCGGTGCCGTCGACGACAGCCAGAACGCGTTTCGTCGTGCCTTCGATGAATATGAGGAAACGGACGCCGCCGCCCGCCTGCGCGCCTCCAGCCTGGTCAGCCATACCGGCGCGCTGCTAATCAACGACAACGCCCGCCCCTATGTGGCGCCGGAGTACGAGCGCATTTTTGCCCACGCCTACCAGGCACTCAATTACTGGCGCGAGAACGACGTCACCGGCACCGCCGTGGAACTGCGTGCCGCCGCCAACGAACAGCGTGTGGCCGCCAACCGCCGCGACCAGGAAATCGCCGATGCCCAGCAGGCGGCGCGCGAAGAGGGTGTCGAGCCGGCGAGCTTCGACGACCACTTCGCCGGGCTGGACGCCGCCGCCGGCGAGGTCAAGGCGAGCTTCCAGAACGCTTGGACGTTCTATCTTTCGGCGTTGTTCTGGGAAGCCCACGGCGAGTACAACGACGCCCTGGTGGACTACAAGAAAGCCCTGGAGATCCACCCGGATTCGGCCATGCTGCAGGAAGACGTGAAGCGCTTGTCCCGCGCCCAGGATGGCCGTGTGGAGCGTGGCAAGGGCTTGGTGGCGGTGATCTACGAGCAGGGCCTGGTGCCCGCCCGACGCGAGCTGAGCCTGCCGATTCCCACGCCCCACGGTCTGTTCGCGGTGGCGTTCCCGACCTACAGCGCCGCCGACAAGCCACGCCCGGCGCCGCTCACCGTCACCGCCGGCGACGACACGGCGCGCACCGAAGTACTCACCGACGTGGGCGGGCTGGCCGCGCGCCATTTGCGCGAACAGCTGCCGGGCCTGCTGGTGCGGCAAACGCTGCGCGCCACCACCAAGTACAATCTGCAGAAGAAAGCCAACGACGATTTCGGTCCGGTGGGCGCGATCATCACGCAAATCTTCAATGTGGTCAGCGAACAGGCCGATTTGCGCAGTTGGCTGAGTTTGCCCGCCTACGCCCAGGCCACCCGCTTGATGCTGCCGCCCGGCGAGCATTGGCTTGAGTTGAGCACGCCCGGTGGCGGTGCTAGTTTGACGGTTCCCGTGGTGGCACAGGGCGTGACCGTGATTCACGTGGTGGCCACCCCCGGCCGCCTTATAACCCGCGTGTTACCCGTTCAGGAGGGCCCGTTATGAACGCTCCTTTTACCGCTCTCGCCGCCGTGGTGTTGGCGGTGGTTCTGGCGGGCTGTTCCGCCACCAATATGGCCCGGCCCGGTGAAGACGGCGAACCGCGGTTGTATTCCAACAACAGTACCCTGGCCAACCGCCTTGCGGTGGAAGCGCTGCGGGACAAACAGGTCGGCGACCTGCTCTATGTGCAGGCGACGTTGGAAAACGGCTGGAAATTTGAACTGGATTTCCAATACAAAATCAAATGGTTTGATCGGGATGGATTTGAAGTGGCTCCGGAATCCCAACCCTGGCGGCAACTGGTGATGGCCGGCCGCAGCCAGAACAATGTCCAGGCGGTGGCTCCCAACCCCAGCGCCGTCCGTTATGAAATCTGGGTGCGCGAATAACGCCCCGGACGCCATTCAGGTTCCTTAAGGAGAAAAAGATGGTTCGCGTATTTTCAGTGTTCGCCCTGGGTTTGGCGTTGCTGCTTTCCGGCTGTACTTCCCGGGTGGATTACGGTGACGCCCAGGCCCGGGAAACGGTGACCGCCGATTTCGGTTCCACCGATCTGCAAATGATCGCCACCAAGATGGTGGATGACATGATGGTGTTTCCGCCGATCGTGGAGATGACCCGCGACCGCCGCCCGGTGCTCTTCGTAGACCGGATCAAGAACAAAACCAGCGAGCACATCGACACCGAGTCGATCACCGACACCATCCAGTCCAAGTTGATCAACTCCGGCAAATTCCGCTTCGTGGATATGTCCGTGGTCAACCGGGTGCGCGAACAGCTCGAGTACCAGCAGGATTCCGGCATGGTCGACCAGGCCAGCGCCGCCCAGATGGGCCGTCAGATCGGTGCCGAATTCATGCTTTACGGCAACCTGTCCTCAATCGTGAAGCGCGACGACAGCACCAAGGACGTCTACTACAAGTTCACCTTGAAACTGCTCAACATCCAGAGCGGTATTATTGAGTGGTCCGGCGAGAAGGAAATCCGCAAGACCCGCAAACGCAGCCTGTTCGGCTTCTGAAGCCCCCGGCACCAGGGAGAGGGACCATGTTCAAGCGTCTTTGCGTGGCATTACTGATGGTGGCGCTGGCCGCCGGTACCGCGTCAGCGGCCCAGACCCGCGAAGTGACCGCCCGCGGTTACGGCGATAACCCGGAGCAGGCGGTGACCAATGCCCTGGTGGCGGCCGTGCGCCAGGCCGGCGGCGTGACGCTTTCGGTGAACCCGGACTTCCGCCGTCAGGTCAGCGAATGGGTGATCCAGCGTCAGGGCGACGTGACCACCTGGACCGGCAGCCGCACTTCGGTGGCGGAGCCGCGCCTGCCCACCCTGGGCAGCCTGGACAGCTACCGGGTCACCGCCGTGACCCAGGAAGACAACGCCCTGTGGCGGGCCGACGTGGAGGCGGTGCTGCTGCTCCAGAAGGCACCGGGCCCGGACCGCTCCCATTTGCCGGCCATCGTGATCGCGCCGTTCACCAGCGACGACAACGAATACACCCTGGGCGAAACCACCCTGCCGGCGGCGGAAGTGCGCCGCCGGTTGCACGCCAATCTGGTCGACGCCTTCACTCAGTCGGGCCGCTTCCGCGTGCTGGATCGCGCCAACCTGGACCTGCGCGAGGCGGAACAGGCGTTGCTGCGCGACGGCGCCGGCGAACCCCGGGAACTGATGCGCCTGGGCAAAACCAAGGGCGCCGACCTGTTGCTGGTGGGTCATATCGAAGCGTTCGACATCGGCGACGACGAACGCACCTTTTACGGCGCCCGCTTCCAGGGGTACGAACCCTATGTGCGGCTGCGCTATCGGCTTATCGACGCCGCCGGCGGCGAAGTGCTGGAGGCGGGCCTGTACGACTGGCAGCAGTCCGAAGGCAGCGTGCGGCAACTGGCCCGGCAGCAGAAGCTCGACCATCGCAACCACCCGGAACGGCTCGCCGACCTGGTCTACCCGCGCATCGCCCGGGCCCTGGCGGCGGTGGCCTCCGACACCCTGTACCCGGTGCAGGTGCTGAAAACCGATGGCGACCGGGTCTACCTGAGCCACGGCCAGGGCCGCCTGGAGCCGGACACCATTGTCAACGTGTACCGGCCGGTGGAGTCCCTGGAAGACCCGCAGACCGGGCTCACCATTCGCATGGAAAGTGACGCCCTGGCCAGCCTGCAGGTGACCGAAGTGCGCTCGGATTACGCGGTGGCTCGCATCACCCAGGGCGACGGTGTGCCGCGCCCCGGCGACCGGGTGCGCGCGCCACGCGACGGTCAGCGCGGTAGCGAGTCGATCGAACAGCCCGCTGGGCAGCCGGAAAGCCCGGGCTCCTCGCCCATGCCGTTGAACTGGGACTAAACAGGGAGGCGGTACCCGCCGCCTCGTAGCTGGGGATCATCGATGGGCGGTTATTTTAATCAGGCGCTGGTCCTGCTGGCGGCGGCGGTCCTGCTGCTGCCGTTGTTTCAGCGTCTCGGGCTGGGCAGCATCCTCGGTTATCTGGCCGCCGGCATCGCCATCGGGCCGATGGGCCTGGGCCTGATTCCCGGCGCCGAGGCGGTGCTGCACTTCGCCGAACTGGGCGTGGTGCTGATGCTGTTCCTGGTCGGCCTGGAGCTGGCGCCGGAGCAGCTTTGGGCGCAGCGTCGACGGCTGCTCGGCCTGGGCGCCAGCCAGATGCTGTTCAGCGCCGCCCTGCTCACCGGTTTCTTCTTCGCCCTGGGCCAGCCCGGCCCGGCGGCCCTGGCGATCGGCGTCACCCTGGCGTTGTCCTCCACCGCTTTCGCGGTGCAGATGCTGGTGGAAACCAATCAACTGGGTACGCCCCAGGGCCGCAACGCCTTCTCGATTCTGCTGTTCCAGGACCTGGCGGTGATTCCGCTGCTGTTGCTGCTGCCGGTGCTGGCCGGCGGCGACGCCGGCGCCGGGCAGCCCAACCTGCTGGTGGGCGTGCTGGTGCTGGCCTTGATGTGGCTGGTCGGACGCTACCTGCTCAACCCCTGGCTGGGCTGGCTGGCACGGCTGCACAACCGGGAACTGATGACCGCCACCGCTCTGCTGCTGGTCTTCGGCGCCGCCGAGCTTATGGAAACCCTGCACCTGTCCATGGGCCTGGGCGCCTTCGTGGCCGGCATGCTGCTGGCCAATTCCCCCTACCGGGAGCAACTGGACACCGACATTCAGCCGTTCAAGGGCATGTTGCTGGGGCTGTTCTTTATTGCCATCGGCATGACCATGGACCTGCGCCTGCTGGCGGCGTCGCCGTGGTCGATTCTGGCCATGGGGGCGGCGTTGCTGGGGATCAAAACCCTGGTGCTGTTCGGCATTGCCCGGGCGTTGAAGGTGGGCGGCCGCGATGCGCTGCGGTTCGGCCTGCTGCTCAGCCAGGGCGGCGAGTTCGCCTTCGTGCTGTTCACCCAGGCCGGGGCGCTCAACCTGTTGCCAGCGGAAATGATCGCCCGGCTCAACCTGGTGGTGGCGCTGTCCATGGCCGCCACGCCGCTGCTGCTGAAGCTGGTGCAGCGGCTGTGGCCGGCGTCACCGGCGGGCCCGCGCAGCACCGAGAACGAGCCGGCGCCGCACGGTCAGCCGGCGGTGATCCTGGCCGGCTTCGGCCGCTTCGGGCAAATTATCGGCCGGATTCTGGTCAGCCGCCGTATCCCGTTCACCGCGCTGGATTCCAACCCGGACCACATCGATACGGTGCGCCGTTTCGGCAATGAGGTGTATTTCGGCGACGTTACCCGGCTGGATCTATTGCATACCGCCGGGCTGGAACACGCGCGTATCATGGTGCTGGCGATCGATGATGTGCAGGCGTCGCTGCGCGCCGTGCGTCTGATCCGCGAACACTTTCCCCACATCACCCTGATCGTGCGCGCCCGCGACCGCTACCACGCTTATTCACTGATGGCGGAAGGCGTCGAGCATGTCATTCGCGAAACGCTGGACTCCAGCCTGCGCGCCGCCCAGATCACCCTGGCCCAGCTCGGCATGCCGGAAACCACCGCCATCGACCTGGTGCGCACCTTCCGCGACGTGGACGAACGCCTGCTGCGCGAGCAGTTCGACCACCGCGACACTCTCGACAAGCTGATCGAAATCTCCGCCCGCGGGCGCGCGGAACTGGAATCGCTGCTCGAAGCCGGCAGTGATGACGACCACGACCGTGACGACGGCCGCCGAGAGAACCACGATTAGGCGTGTCCTTCCAGCAGGGGACGCGGGTCTGTGTTCTGCCCTTCCGGGAACGCCGTGAACCCGTCCCTGGGGGCTTCCTGTCGAACGTCCTGTTCTCCAGGATCCCGGAAGGGCAGAACACAGACCCGCTCAGCCGCTAGCGTCACCGCTCCGGGTTATCGCTGGCGCCGAACCTTTCTACGAAGCCGCGTAGGTCGGGTTAGCGAAGCGTAACCCGACACCAATGGTGGGCGCCGCACTCAACGATTGTCGGGTTACGGCCTTCGGCCTAACCCGACCTACGGCTAGAGGGTCCGGGCGGTGTTCTGGCCCGTGGCGGTGACGCTGCACCGCGTCTCGGATTCGGAGCACCGCACACTAAAGCGCGATGAACCGAATTAAAGCCGCAGGTCGTTCAGACCCTTGCGGATCCCGCGCTCCAGCACCGGCTTGATCAGTGCCGCGATCAGCGGCAGCTTGCCCTTGAAGACAATGGTGTAGTGCAGGCGGGAGCCGTTGGCGGTGGCGGAAAAGGTCATCACCCCGTGGTGGTCGCGCAGAGGGCTGCCCTTGGTGATCCGGTAGACGATGCGGCGGTCCCGCTCGAACTCGGTGACGGTCTCTTCAAAGGCGGGCGTCGGCGGCAGCGACAGGCGGCGCACCGAGCCGACACCGTTGGGCTCCACGTCCCCTTCCTGGACCCGCCGGACCTTGAGCGGCGCGAACAGGGCGGACAGATTTTCGTGCTCACTGAGATGGTTGAACAGGTCGCTGACCGGGAACGGGAATTCCTTGTCGATTTCAATGCGTTGTTGGCCCATGGGCGCTCCATTTCTGAAAAAAGAACGATTCTGGGCCGCTTCCGGCGTCTTGCCCAGGTTCCAAAAGGACAGACGCCGGCGATTCTGTTGTTTTATGGTTAGCCGTGCTGGACCACGTCCACGGCGATGCCGGCCGGGTCGAGGATCACGAAGTGCCGGTCGCCCCAGTCTTCGTCGCGGATCGCCACCTCGATGGGCACGCCTTCTTTCTGCAGACGCTGGTATTCGGCGTCCGCGTCGTCCACGTCAATGGTGACCCACAGGCCCTGCCCATCGCGCAGCGGGCGCTGAAACGCCGGCGCCTGGGCGTCCTGTTGCGGTGCCAGAAAACCCAGTTCGCCGCCGCCCAGTTCCAGCAGCACGAACCAGTCGCTGTCGAACAGCACCTGGCACTGGAACAGCCGCACATAGAAATCCCGACACGCCTGCAAATGCTCGGTGACCACACCGGACCAGAGTTTCATTGCCTTGCTCCTTTAAACGGGAAAGAAACATCACTCTAGGGCGGTGAGGTAGATTGCTCTTGAATAAAAGCGACATCGTGGCCGGGTAGCCGGGGTGCCCCCGGGGTGATGCCCAGGTAGCGTTTCAGCTCCCGGGTCATGTGGCTCTGGTCGGCGTAGCCGGCGGCCAGGGCGATATCCGCCAGTGGCGAGGCCAAAGGCGGGCGGCTCAGCAACGCCATGGCCCGCTGGCTGCGGCGGATGCCCATGAAGACCTTGGGCGGCACGCCGACCCACTCAACGAAGTCGCGCTCCAGTTGCCGGCGGCTCAGGTTCAGGCGCGCCGCCAGTGCGGTCACGCTGACGCCGGGGTCGGAGCGCGAGAGTAGCGCCAGGGCGCCGTCCAGGCGTTTTGACCGGGGCGGTTGTCCGGCGAGCCACTGCAATAGAAGCCGCTCCACGGCCAGGGCGGGGTTGCGGCCGGTGATCAGCTCGGCGAGACGCTCGGCCTGCAAGCCGGCGGGCTGGAACAGGGGCTGGGCGGTGTCGGTGAGCAGGCGCCCGGGGACGGGCAGGAAATGGCGGCTCTGGCCGGGCTGAAAACGAATGCCGAAATAGACACAACCGGGGTCGACGGGCACCCGCAACGGCCGGGTGCTGGTGCCGAAGGCCTGCCACGCGCCGTTACCGTTCTCCAGGCGCAGCACCAAATCCACGCAGCCGTCCGGCAACACCGTATGGCTAGCGGCGCCGCCGTCACGGCTCAGCCAGTAATGGCTGACCAGTCCGCGCAGGGCCGGTGCCGGCGGATAGCGTTGCAGGGTGCTTGCCACGAAGGTCTCGTCCATCGCCTAAGTGGACCACACCCCGCGATGGCCGTCACCGGGATTCGGCGACGGCCTCGACCCGGGATGCGCCGATACCGCGCGGGTCGCTGGCGGCGGTGACGCGGTTGCCCTCGTATCGCCAAAGGATCGCCTGCATGTTGCCGTACTCGCGGCCCACGGAGACGACCTCGTGGCCACGAAGGCGCAGGCTTTTCGCGGCCTCGGTATCGAGGAAGGCGGGTTCCGCCTGGACCTGGTCGGGCAAGAACTGGTGGTGGAAGCGCACCCGCTCCACCCAGGCGTCCACCGGGGCGTCGTTGGCGGCCTCGAGCACGCCCAGCATCACCATGGTGATAATACGGCTGCCACCCGGTGTGCCGAGGATCGCCACCCGGTCGTCGAACTCCACGAAGGTGGGCGTCATCGACGATAGCGGCCGCTTGCCCGGCGCCACCGCGTTGGCCTTGCTGCCGACCAGGCCGTAGGCGTTGGGACTGCCGGGTTTGGCGGAAAAGTCGTCCATCTCGTTATTGAGAATCACGCCGGTGCCGGCGGGCATGAAACCGCTGCCGAACGGCAGGTTGATACTGAGCGTGGCGGCGACCCGGTTGCCGGCCTCGTCGAGCACGGAAAAGTGGGTGGTGTGAAAGCCTCCCCCGGTGGCCACGGGCTTGCCCAACTCGCTGCTTGGGGTCGCCTTATCCAGCTTTATGGAGGCCGCCCGTTGCTCGGCGTAAGATTTACTCAACAGGTTATCCACAGGTATGGAAACAAAATCCGGGTCGCCCATATAGCGGCCGCGGTCCTGATAAGCGCGCCGCCAGGCTTCCACGGTGAGGTGAGGAAGTAAGTCCTCACTAATCGCGCCACCATTGAATTGTTTGAGAATATTCAGGGCTTCCAGCATGACGATGCCGCCGGCGGACGGCGGTGGAGCGCTAACGATGCGGGCGCCGCGGAAGTGACCGACCACCGGCGCCCGCTCTTTGACTCTATAGTTGTTCAGGTCCTCTTTTGTCCAAATGCCGCCGGCGTCACGGACGCCGCGCACCAGTTTTTCCGCTACCGGCCCCTGGTAAAAACCGTCCCGGCCTTGCTCCGCCAGGGCTTCCAATACCCGGGCCAGATCCGGCTGACGGATCAGGGTGCCGTTGGCCGGCACCTCGCCGTCGTCAAGAAATACCGACGCGGCGGTGGGATAGCGGTTGAGCACCTCTTTGCGGTACCCGGCCATTGCCCGGTAGTGGTCTTCCACCTCGAAGCCCTGGCGGGCCAGGCGGATCGCCGGGGCCAGGGTGGTTTTCAGGGGCAGCTTGCCGTAGTGCTCGGCGAGATAGGCGAAGGCCGCCGCCTGGCCGGGGATGCCCGCCGCCAGCGGGCCGTTGATGGCGCGGTCGCGCACCACCTTGCCTTCGTCGTCCTGGTACATGTCCTCTGTGGCGGCCGCTGGTGCCGTCTCGCGGGCGTCGAGCATGGTCTGCAGGCCGTCCTTTTCGCGGTGCAGCAGCCAGAAGCCGCCGCCGCCCATGCCGGCGGAGTAGGGCTCCACCACGGACAGCACGGCCGCCACCGCGACCGCCGCGTCGAAGGCATTGCCGCCTTGTTCGAGCACCTGAAATCCGGCGTCGGTGGCCAGTGGGTGGGCACTGGCGATCGCCGCCTTGCCGGGCCCGGCGGCCTGGGCGGTGACGGCGAACAGCAACGCAAGCGGGAAAAACCAGCGCATGGCGGCCTCCTTATGACAATCCGAGGGGTCTCTGGTGGGGCGGTCAGCCGCCCCGCTGTTGTTTTTTCAATTCCAGCGCTTCCACCACATGGGGCGGAACGAAATTGCGTACATCGCCGTCGAGCAAGGCGATCTCGCGTACCAGGGAGCTGGAGATAAAGGACAAATGCTCCGCCGGGGTAAGGAAAACGGTTTCCAACTCCGGCGCCAACTGGCGGTTCATATTGGCGAGCTGGAATTCATACTCGAAGTCGCTTACCGCGCGCAGGCCGCGCAGCAGGATGTTGGCTTCCTGGTCCCGGCAGAAATGGGCCAGCAGCTTGGAAAAACCGGTCACCTTGACGTTGTCCAGATGGCCGATGCTGTCCTCGACCAGTTTGACCCGCTCGTTCAGGGAGAACAGCGGGCCCTTCTTTTCGCTGGCCGCGATGGCCACCACCACCTCGTCGAACATGCTGGCGGCGCGTTCGATCAGGTCCTTGTGGCCGTTGGTGATGGGGTCGAAGGTGCCCGGATAAACAACACGATTGGTCATGCTCGGCTCGCTTTCTCCAGAGATCGGGGGCCAAGCATAACGCAACTGGGTTTACGATTCAGGCCCGCAGCCGCTCCGCCAGCGCCGTGGCGTTACGGGCGCTCAACCCGTAGATGCTCAACTGCGGATTGACCCCCAGGCTGGTGGGGAACACCGAGCCGTCGAACACATACAGGTTTTCCAGATGGCGGTAGCGCCCCTGGGCATCCACCAGGCCGCGCTGTTCGTCGCCCATCGGGCAGCCGCCCATCACGTGGGCACTGCCCAGCGGCACGTCCAGGGCCTGGTAGCTGAGTCCCGCCATCGCCTCGCGGGCCTGGGCCCAACTGGTGTAGAACGGCGCGCGGATGTGGCCGGGTCGTACTGCCCGGGCGCCGGCGGCGAACTGCATTTCCACCTGGCTGGACAAACTGCGGCGGGCGCCGTCCAACAGATAATCGGTGACCGGGTAATCGAGCACCGGCTCGCCGTTGTCGCGAAGTTCCACGGTGCCGCCGGGGCTCTCTTCGTGGAAGCCGTCGCGCAGCAGCGCGATGGAGGCGGCGGTGTTGGGCAAGGCGGTGATGTGTTCGCGGGCCTCTTTACCGAAGCCGCCCAGCAGGGCGCCGGTGAGGCCGGGGTGCAGCGGCATCATTTCCAGCTTATAGCCGATCGGGCCGTCGACGCCGCCGGTGAAGGTGAACTGGTCCGAGTGCAGCGACTGGGGCGCGCCGTAGTACGGGGCGATCTCCCGGTCATAGCGGCCGAAGGCGAAGCTGGTCACGTGCAGGAAGGTACGCTTGCCCACCCGGCCGTCCGGGTCCGGCACCTCGGAGCGCAGCAGCAGCGCCGGGGTCTGAATGCCGCCGCCGGCGGCGATGATGGTGGGCGCTTTCAGGGTCACGGTGGCGCCGGTGGGGTTGCGGTCGTGGCCCAGGGGCGTCACCTGCACCGCGCTCACCCGGGTGCCGTCGTGCACCAGTTTGTCGGCGCGGGCGCTGTGTATCAGGGTGGCGCCGGCTTCCATGGCGGCTGGCAGCGTGGTTACCAGCATCGATTGTTTGGCGTTGGTGGGGCAGCCCATGCCGCAGTAGCCGATGTTCCAGCAGCCGCGCACGTTTCTCGGGATCACCGACCAATCCCAGCCGAGCTTCTCACAGCCGCGTTTGATCACATCGTTGTTGGCGTTGGCGGGCATCGCCCAGGGCTCGATGCCGAGCTGTTCTTCCATGCGCTGGAAATAGGGGTCCAGATCAGCGCGGCCGGTGTTGTCGACGCCGAAGCGGTCGCGCCAGTGGTTGAGGGTTTCCTTGGGCGTGCGGAAGCTGGATGTCCAGTTGACCACGGTGGTGCCGCCCACGGTGCGACCCTGAAGAATGGTGATGGCGCCGTCCTTGGTGGCGCGCATGGCGCCCTCTTGATAGAGCCGCCGGTAGGCGTCGCCTTCGTTGAGAGTGAAGTCGCGGGAACTGGTCAGGCGCCCGGCTTCCACCAGAATCACCTTGAGGCCGGCGGCGCTGAGTATCTCCGCGCTGACCCCGCCACCGGCGCCGGTGCCGATGATCACCACGTCCGCCTCCAGGGTGCGGTCGCCGGTGACGGTGGCGCCATCGATCAGATCCCATTTGTCCCCGGCGTTGTCCCAGGGGTCGGCGATATTCTGAATTTTAAGCGTGGACAGGTCCTGCATGACCCGGCTCCTTATTGTTTTGGTGTGGAAACGGGCGGTCTCAGGCGCTGGCGGTGCCGGACCCAACTATTGGCGGGCCGGGATAGCCCGTAGTCAGGGCCGCTTCCGGGGTGACATACCAGGCCATCACAATCGGCTGGGTCAGGCCCTTGAAGGCGAGCTTCGGAAAACCGCTGTCGTTGTTGGCCCACTGGGCGAGAGTCTTGAGCAGTTGCGCGTCGCCCTGCTCCTCGAAGTGCGCCCAGGTGCCGGTGATCCACCAGCGCGCGGCGCCCAGTTGCATCAGATCCAGAAGTTGGAACAACTGACCGCGCTGGCCGTCGGTACCGCCCTGCAGCAGACGGTCGAAGGCCTGCAAAGCCTGGTCCGGTCCGGCGCCGTCCACCGCTTCCAGGCCGCCGCCGAGCAGTGGCGACATCAGCGGGCGCAGCAGGGTGACGTCCTTATCGCGGAGGTGTTTGTAGCCGCTTGCCGGGCCCGGGTCCGAACTGCACCCGGTGAGCAGCGTGGTGGCGCCGGCGCCGACGGCCAGCGCGGCCCCGCCCCAGACACCGAGTTTGAGAAAACCACGGCGGTCGACACCGCCGTGGCCGGAAGAGGGCTGCTGATTCATTGTGTGCGTCCTCGGCTGACCGCTTACTTCAACATGAATTTGTAGATGAACTTATGCATGCCGCGCCCGTAAGGGGGCAGGATGTGCTTGGTGGCGTTCATCTTGCCTTTCTTATACACGCCCTTGGCCTTGGAGAAGGTGAGGAAGCCTTCCGGGCCGTGGTAGTGGCCCATGCCGGAGGGGCCGACACCGCCGAACGGCATGTCGTCCACGCCCACCTGAGTGATGGTGTCGTTCAGGCAGACGCCACCGGAATGGGTGTGATGCAGCACGTGCTCGCCGTTGCGGGCGTTCCAGTCGAAGTAGTACAGCGCCAGCGGGCGCGGCCGCTCGTTGACGTAATCAATGGCGTCGTCGAGGGTTTTGTACGGCACCACCAGCATCAGCGGACCGAAGATTTCGTCCTCGGCGATCTTCATGTCGTCGGTGACATTCAGTACCAGGGTGTGCGGAATCTTGCGGCTGCCGTCCAGGTTTTCATCGGCCGGGTTGATGGTGATCACCTCGGCGCCTTTCTCGCGGGCGTCATCCAGATAGCCGTTCAGCCGGCGGTACTGGCGCTCGTTGATGATGCTGGTGAAGTCCGGGTTGTCGCGCAGTGTCGGGTAGAGTTCGCTGACCTGGGCTTTCCAGGCGTCGACGAACTCCCGCACCCGCTTTTCCGGCACCATGATGTAGTCCGGCGCCACGCAGGTCTGGCCGCTGTTCAGGCATTTGCCGAAGGCGATGCGCTCCACCGCGTCCTTCATCGGAAAATCCTCGCCGATGATGCAGGGGCTCTTGCCGCCCAGCTCCAGGGTCACCGGCGTCAGGTTCTCCGCCGCCGCGCGCATGATGTGCTTGCCCACGGTGGTGGAGCCGGTGAACAGCAGATGGTCGAACGGCAGGCTGGAGAACGCCGCCGCCACGTCCACTTCGCCGTTGACCACGGCCACGTGATCCTCGGCGAAGGTTTTGCCGATCAGCTCCTCGAGCAGCTCGCCGGTGCGCGGCGTCGACTCGCTCATCTTGATCATCACCCGGTTGCCGGCGGCCAACGCCGCCAGCATCGGGCCGATGGCCAGGTACAGGGGGTAGTTCCAGGGCACGATAATGCCCACCACGCCCAGCGGCTGGTATTCCACCCACACCTTGCCCGGCCATTGCGCGGCGCCGACCTTGCGCTTGGACGGCTTCATCCACTTGCGCAGGTGCTTGGCGTGGTACTTGATGCCTTCCACGCTGGTGAGCATTTCCGCCAGCTTGGTTTCGTCCGCGGAGCGGTTACCGAAATCGGCGTTCAGTGCCTCCACCCAGGCGTCCATGTGCTCCAGCAACATGGGCTTGAGCTGCTGGATATGCTCGTGGCGTTGCTCGGCAGTGGGGTAGGGCTGGCGGCGGTAGGCCGCTTTCTGGGCGGCGAAAATACGCTTCATGCGCTCGATCTGCGCATGCTCGGTTTGGAGTTCTTTGATTTCGGCGACCATAATGCGCCTCCCTGGGCGTTTGTTTATTAGACTGTCCTCGATTTTTAGAGTAATTACTCTAGGAGTCAACAGACTGTTTCATCGTCCCCGCAGTACGCTCTGATTTGGCCCGTTATGACCGACACGAAAACGCGCATCCTGGACACCGCTCTGAACCTGTTCAATCGGTCAGGCGAACGCAATGTGACCACCAACCACATTGCCGAGGGTCTGGGCATCAGCCCGGGTAACCTCTACTACCATTATCGCAACAAGGCGGCCATCGTGGCGGCCCTGTTCGAACGCTACCAGGAGCAGATCCGCGATCTGCTGACGGTGCCGGAAGGGCCGCTCACCTGGCAGGACAAGATGCGCTACTTCGAGGGCATCCTGGAATCCATGTGGCAGGCGCGCTTCCTGCACCGGGATCTGGCCCACTTTCTGCACCAGGACGCGGCGCTGCGCCGGGACTACAAGCTGTTCGTCCAGGACAGCCTGGAGCGCGGCCTGTTGATCTACCGCAGCCTGCGCGACAGCGGCCTGATCGAGGCCAGCGATGAAGAGTTGCGCGGGTTGCTGGTCAACACCTGGGTGCTGGCGGCGTCCTGGCCCGGCTTCACCCATGGTCTCAACCCGGACGCCAGCGGCGACGAGGCGCTGGACCGCACCCTGCTGCGCCAGGGTATCTATCAGATTATCTGCCTGGAGGCGCCCTACCTGCGCGGCGAAGCGCTCGACCATCTGGACGCCATGAAGCAGGAATTCCGCACCGGCGACACCACCATGGATCTTCTGTTCGCGGCGGCGGAGGCGCTGCCGGCGCGGCGCGCATGACCACCGCCGTACCGCTCACCGGAATCCGTTCGGCGCTGGCTTGGCTGGCGCTGGCGGCGGGCGTGCTGGCGCCGGTGCCCGGCGCCGGCGTGGTCGGCGCGGCGGCGGTGTTCGCCGCCATCCTGCTGGGTTGGGGTGACCTGCGCCGCATGGCGCGGGTGATTTTCGTGCTGGTGGTGGCCGCCGCCGTACTGGCGATGCCCGACGGCCCGGCGGTGCTGATCGACGCCGCCGACGCCATGACCCGGCTGACCGCGCTGATCCTCACCGTGATGCTGTTGTCGTCGGTGCTGGGGCGCTTTCCGGACCTGGGCCGGATCTCCGGCAGTTTGTTTTCAGGCCGGCCGCTGGGCCGCTATTTCAGCCTCACCCTGGGCACCGCCTTTCTGTCGGTGCCGCTGAATTTCGGGTCGGTGGGCGTGGTCGGTGCTCTGGTGGGCGGGCGCATCGCCGAACGGGGCGACTCCGCCGTTACCCGCAACGCGGCCCGCGCCACCCTGCGCGGGTTCGGCGCCTCGCCGATCTGCTCGCCGTTGTCGATTTCGGTGGTGGTCACCCTCACCTTTCTGCCGGACCTGCCCGGCTGGCAATTGATCGCCTGCACCTTGCCACTGGCGTTGCTGTATCTGCTGGGGGGCGCGTTGCTACGCGACCCGGAGCCCGCCGACGCCGCCGGCGAGCGGGCGCTGTCGCCGGGCATCGGGCCGTGGCTGCGTTTCGCCGCGATTATCGGCGGCATCTGCGCGGCGACGTTCAGTTTGAGTGGCCTGGCGGGGCTCAGCTATTCGAGGGCGGTGACATTGAGCTGTCTCGCCACCGTGGTGCTGGGGCTGCTGGCGGAACGGTGGCGTGGCCAGCGGCCGGCGTTGCCGTCACTGGCGCTGGTCACCAATGAGCTGGTGATCGTCGGCGGCTCCGCCTTCCTGGGGGCGCTGGTCAGCACCTTTGCCGCGCGCGGTCTGGGCGCCGACTTCCTGTTGCCGGCGTGGGGCTATCCGCTGGCGGCCCTGCTGGTGCCCTGGTTGTTTTTCGGTGCCGGGCTGGTGGGCTTTAATCCGATCGTCACCGGCGCGCTGGTGGGCGGCGTGCTGGCGCCGATCTGGCCGGACGGCGCCGCTCTCGGGTTGGCGCTGGCGATGGTCTGTGGCTGGGGCGTGACCATCGCCGGCACGCCCTACTCGGCCAACGCCCTGTTGCTGGAACGGCTCACCGGTTACCCGGCACGGATTGGCGCCCTGCGTTGGAACTGGCCGCTGTCGGCGGCCGCGCTGCTGGGCGCCGGTGGGCTGGGTGCGCTGCTGACACTGCTGCTGGCACCGGGGTTTTAAACCGCAACAAAGCCGCGAGCGAACGCCGCCAGCCGTTGTTCCAGCCAGTATTCCGGTTGGCGCGGCCGGCCGCTGACAAACCCCACATGGCCGCCGCCGGACGACAGCTCCAACGTCACGCCGGGGCCCAGTTCGTCGCGGGCCGGCAGCATCGCCGGGGTCATGAACGGGTCGTCCTCGGCCTGGATCATCAGGGTGGGGGTGCGAATCGCGTGGAGGCGCGGGCCGGCGGAGGCTTCGGCGTAGTAGTGGGCGGCGCCGCGAAAACCGTAGAGCGGTGCGATCACCTCCTCGTCAAAGCTCCAGAACGACTGGATGCCGCGCAGGTTGAGCGCCGCCAGCCGGGCGGCCTCTTCCGGCGCCACCTGTTGCAGGTGGCGCTGCTGTCGTTTCAGCGTGGTGAGCAGGTTGCGGATCAGATGGCGTCGGTAGATCCGCGACAGCCCCTGGTCCATGCGGTTGGCGCACAGATCCAGGCGCAGCGGGCTGCACACCGCCACCGCCGCGCTGAGCGAGCCGTCGTCCGCCCGCGCCAGCCAGTTCAGCACGCGGCTGCCGCCCAGGGACACGCCCATGGCGATCAGCGGGCCGTGCCGGTCGCGCTGGCGCAGCGCCTGGATCACCGCGTCCAGGTCGCCGGTTTCACCGGCGTGGGCGCACAGGGCGGTGTCGTTGGGCGCCGCCGCGCCGCGCGAGTTCATCGCCACCGAGGCAATCCCCAGGGCCGCCAGCCGGGCCTGGGTGCCGCGAATATAGTGGGAGTCGCTGCAGCCCGACAGGCCGTGCAGCAGCAGCACGCGCAACGCGCCCGGCTTCGGCGCCGGGCCCGCCCAGTCCAGCAGCAGATGATCGCCGTCTTCCAGCGCCAGGGTTTCCCGGCGCCGGGTGAGCGGCTCGGGGCGCCGGAAAAAAGTCGACCACATCGTCTGCAGGTGCGCCGAGCGCAGCCAGGCCGGTGGCTCGAAGGCCGCCGGAACTATTTCGCCCATGGGTTCGTAGTCTCTATCGGGTGAATCAACGGCCGCCTATGTTAGCCTTTCACGCTTGCTTCGTCCCCGCTGACCAGGACCGAAACCCATGAGCCGTCGCTTCTTCGATCCGCAAAGCTTCCAGGCCGGCCGGCCCGCCGAACTGGGCCCGCACGCCAGCCACCACATCGGCAAAGTGCTGCGCATGTGCCCCGGCGATCCCCTCACCCTGTTCAACGGCGACGGCGGTGAATGGGCCGCCACCCTGGAGGCGGTGGATAAGAAAACCGTCACCGTGTTGCCGCACACCTTTGTGGATATCGACCGCACCGCGCCCCGCCCGGTGACGCTGGGCCTGCCGCTGATCAAAGGCGACCGCATGGACTTCGCGATTCAGAAGGCGGTGGAAATGGGCGCGGCGGCGATCCGGGTACTGGAGAGCGAACGCACCGAAGTGCGCCTCAAGGGCGAACGCGAAAACAAAAAGCTGGAACACTGGCGCCAGGTGGCGATCAGTGCCTGCGAGCAATGCGGTTTAAACCGTCCGCCGACGGTGGACGGCGTGTTTCCGCTCAAGACCTTCATCGATCAGGCGCAAGGCCTGAAGCTGATCGCCCACCCCGGAGAGCAGGCGCTGGACGGCGCGGCGGTGCGCGACGCGGTGACTATCTCGTTGCTCACCGGGCCGGAGGGCGGCTTCTCCGACGACGAACTGGCCCGGGCGCGCGAGGGCGGCTTTGTCGGCTTCGCTCTCGGCGAAAGGGTGTTGCGGGCGGAAACCGCGCCGCTCGCGCTGCTCGCTTCGCTGTGGACCCTGATGCTCTGACGCAAAACGACGCCCGGCACGGCTCTGAATGATCGGTTGTCGGGTTACGGCCTTTGGCCTAACCCGACCTACGGAGTTTCGTAGAGGGCCCGGCGGTGTTTGGGCCGCGCCCCCGGATTCGGAGCCCCCTCCTCAACCTTTACGCTGCGTCTCCATCATGTCGGCCTGGATAATCTCGATCCAATAGCCGTCCGGATCCTTGATGAAGGCGAGGCCTTTCATCTTGCCGTCGTCCGGTTTTTTAACAAACGGGACGCCGAGGGTCTCAAACCGCTCGGAGGCGGCGTACACGTCCGGCACGGTGATGCCGATGTGGCCGAAGCCCTGCGGTTGGTCGTTGCCGTTATGGTATTTGAAATCCGGGTCGTCCTCGCTGCCCCAGTTATGGGTCAGTTCCAGCATCGCTTCGCGGCCGAAGGTGTAGGTGAGGCGCTTGGCGTCGTCCTTGGGGACTCGCGCCGCTTCGTCGTCGTCCAGGTAGGCGAGGAAGTACAGGCTGAAGGTCATCTCCGGAAAATCCAGTTTGCGCACCAGGCGCATGCCCAGTACCCGGGTATAGAAGTCCAGACTGACTTTGGGATCCTTGATGCGCAGCATGGTCTGGTTGAACAGATAACGCTGGGTGTCCGCGTCGGGCTGCTGGCAAAGACCTTCGGCGTTTTCAAAATGATGTGGCATGGAAACTAACCTTTGAGGGTGCGGGGAAACGGAAGGTATGGCGCGTCGGGGATTAATTTCAAGGCCGCGGGAGCGGCCTTGAAGGGATCGATCAGGGCGTGGTGGCGTCGATTTTCTTGAGCACTTTTTGCAGGCCGGCGACGGTGCCGCCCACGTCGCTGAGGTTGGAGGGCAGCAACAGGGTGGTGGATTCCTTGGCCAGCTTCTCGAACGCGGACACGTACTGCTCGGCGATGCGCAGGCTGACCGCTTCTTCGCCGCCGTCCTCCTTGACCGCCAGGGCCACTTCGCGCAGACCGGTGGCGGTGGCCCGGGCGAGCAGCTCGATTTGTCGGGCGCGGCCTTCCGCTTCGTTGATCTGCTTGAGCTTTTCACCTTCGGAAATATTGATCATTTCCTGTTTTTCACCTTCGGATCGGTTGATGGCCGCCTGGCGGTCACCTTCGGAGCGGTTGATCGCGGCTTGGCGGTCGCCTTCGGATTCGGCCACCACGGCGCGGCGTTCCCGCTCGGCGCGCACTTGTTTCTCCATGGCGTCCTTAATCGAGACCGGCAGGTTGATATCGGCCACTTCGTAGCGCAGCACTTTCACGCCCCAGGGCTGGGCGGCTTCGTCCACGGCCCGGACCACTTCCATATTGATTTCGCCGCGTTCCTCGAAGGTTTTGTCCAGGTCGATCTTGCCGATCACCGAACGCAGGGTGGTCTGCGCCAGTTGTTGGGATGCCATCACATAGTCGTCGACACCGTAGCTGGCGGCTTTGGCATCCACCACCTGCAGGTACATCACGCCGTCCACGGACACTTCAATGTTGTCCTTGGTGATACAGCTTTGCCGGGGCACGTCGCGAACAATTTCCTTGAGCGAATGCCGGTAGGCTACCCGGTCGATAAAGGGCACCAGAATGTGAAGGCCGGCTTCCAGGGAAGTGCGGTACTTGCCCAGCCGCTCCACCACGTAAATTTGCCGTTGCGGCACGATGCGCACGGTCATGAACAGCAGAATAATGACCGCCAGCGCGAGCAGTGCCGGAATAATGAGTCCCATCATGGTGCAGAGTCCTTTTCGTGGTCCGTGGAAGAAGAGGTATCGGACCAGGCCTGAACCGTGAGCCAGAGTCCTTCATGTTTGCTGATGCGGACCATTTGTCCGGCCTTCAGAGTTTGTTCGGACTGCGCCTGCCAGCGTGCGCCCCGGTAGCGGACCGAGCCCACGCCGTCGACGAAATCGGCTTCCACGGTGGCGCGGCCGCCCACCAAGCCGGCGCTGTCGTCGCTGGTGCGTCCCTGCGTTTCCTTGCCGAACAGCCAGTCACGCAGGTAGCGCCGGGCGCCGGCCAGCAGCACCAGGCTGAGTACCGCGAACAGGGTGATTTCCCAAACCGGATCATTGAGCACGCCGAAATACACCAGCGTGCCGACGATCACCGCCGCCAGCCCCAGGAAAATGGCTACCAGGCCCGACACTACGAACTCGGCGATGATCAGGATCAGCCCGAAGATAATCCAGTAGCTGTACTCCGGCATGGTTCCCCGCCCTGCGTTGTTTGATTGGCCGTTAACAGTAGCACTACCGGGGCGACATTACCTGTGATGGCTCGGTGACAACGGCCCCTCAGTGGGCGTGGCCGCCGGGTCCGTGCACGTGGCCGTGGGCTTTTTCATCCGCGTCCGCGTCACGGACGTCGACCACTTCCAGTTCGAAACGCAACGGTCGCCCGGCGAACGGATGATTGGCATCCACGTCCACGGTTTTCAGGCCCACCTTGAGCACGGTGACCATGCGCGGCCCCTGCTCGGTCTGTACCCGGACGATCTTGCCGGGCTTCAATTTGCCGGCGTGCTTGAGGTACTTGGCCGACAGGCGTTGGCGCAGCGATTCGTCGCGACGTCCGTAGGCTTGCTCCGGGTCCAGGGTGACGGTGAGGCGGTCGCCGCTGTCCTTGCCTTCCAGAGCCTGCTCCAGGCCGGCGAGAATATTGCCGGCGCCGTGCAGGTAGATCATCGGCGCCTCGGCGCCGCTTTTTTCCAGGGTCAGGTCGTTGTCGGCGTCGATCAGGGTGTAGTGCAGCGTAACGACCTTGTCTTTTTCAATCGGCATGCGGGTGGTGTCTCCGGATCAGGGGTTCGGGGCGGCATCCGGCGCCAGGCCGAGGGACGCGCTGTCTTCGCCACGGGCGGCGCGGCGCAACAGTGGGTAGGACTGCCGGTACCAGAGCCGCCGGCCGCCGGGGCGCCATTTGAAGCGCTTGTAGGTCCACTGATACTGGCACCGGTTGCTTTGAATGCAGTTTTCCAGGGCCTGGTTCATGGCGCCCAACAGGGTGTCCGTGTGCTCGGCGCTTTCCACCTCCGGGACCGGTTGGAAGTGTATTTCCACATCCTTGATACCGCCCTCGCCCCGATAGCAGGAGACCAGAAACACCCGCGGCCGGAAACGTTGCACCAGCTTGCCGACCAGGGCCGGCGTCGGTACCGGGTGGCCGAAGAAGGGGGCGTAGGGGTTACTGCGATTACCGGGGTTATGATCGGCGAGCAATGCCAGGGTACCGCCGGCCCGCAGCGTCGCCAGACCGTGCTTGATGCCCTGGCTATTGGTGGGGATCAGGCGGCAGCCACTGCGTTCGCGGGCCTGCTTGACCAGTTCGTCCACCAACGTTGCCGGGTGCGGTTGGTACATGATGTTGGTGCCCTGCCGGCCCAGGTAGGGGTTCATGGTTTCCCAACTGCCCAAATGCAGCGACAGCAGCAACACCGGCTGGTCGCTGGCGCAGGCGTCCAGGTATTCCTGTTCACCGTGGATGCGGCTGATCCGCGCCATGGTTTCCTCGATCGGCCGGCTCCACACATGGGCGAATTCGCAGAAGGAACGGCCCAGCTCGCGCAGGCTGCGGCGGCCGATGGCCCGGGCTTGTTGGAGGCTTATGCCCGGCTGAGTGGCGAGCAGGTTGATCAGCACCACCCGGTAGGCGCTGGCATAGCGCAGCGGCACCCGGGTGATCAAATCACCGAGCATCGCGCCGAGGCCGGCGGCCAGCGGTAGCGGTAGCCAGGCTATCAAGCGGATCAGCCACCAAAGGCGTCGTCCACGCTGGGTCTTCATGGTCGCGGCTCCTCCCAATGCCAGCTCAGAGAGAATTCAAGGTCAGGGTATCGCCATGGCCGGGTACGCGGAAAGCGTGCGCCGCCACGCCGTGGCGCGCCAGGGCGGCGGCCAGGGCCTTGGGCGGCTCGTCCAGGGGCTCGTCGGTGAGCACGAAGGTGCCCCAGTGCATGGCCAGGGACTGGCGGGCGCGCAAATCCATATGGATACGCACCGCTTCGTCCGGATTGATGTGCACCGGCGCCATGAACCAGCGCGGCGCGTAGGCGCCGATCGGCAGCAGGGCGGCGTCCACGGGGCCGAGCACGTCGCCGATTTCCTTGAACACCGGCGCGTAGCCGGTATCGCCGGCGAACATCAGGCTGAAGCCCGGCCAGTTGAGCCGCCAGCCGCACCACAAGGTGCGGTTGCGGTCACGCGCGCCCCGGCCGCTGAAATGCTGGGACGGCACACAGAAGGCGTCGACCTCCCCTTCCCGGTGATGCTGCCACCAGCTCAGTTCCACCACCCGGTCGATGCCGCGGCGGCGCAGCCAGGCGCCCACGCCGGTGGGCGCGAACCACAGCACCTGATCGCCGAAACGACGGTTGAGCGCGTCCACGGCGGCGCGGTCCAGGTGGTCATAGTGATTGTGGGACACCAGCACGGCGTCAATCGGCGGCAACTCGTCAATCCGCAGCGCCGGCGCCACGGCGCGTTTGGGGCCGGCGAACGGCACCGGCGAGCAGCGTTCCGCGAACACCGGATCGGTGAGCAGGTTCCAGCCCTGGTATTGAATCAGATAGGTGGCGTGGCCGATCCAGGTGAAGCGGGGTTGCGGCGCGGGCGCCGCCAGCTCCGCCGGGTCCGGCCGGCGCAGGGGAAACGGTTGGCGGCGAGGAAAGCGGCCGCCGGTCTCGCGCTGCCAGCGCAGGAATTCGCGCAGGCCGTGGTGCGGGGTCGGGTAACGGTTGATAAAGCGCCGCCCGTCGTGGGGCCGCTCCGCCGCCAATTGTTCCAGACGTGCCCAGTCGGTCATCGGGACAGCCCGGCCACGGCGCCTTCCACCGCGTCCAGATCCGGGATCACCGCCAGGTCGCCGCCGACCTGCACGTACATGGCTTCCGCCGGGCCGGTGTCGCCGGGTTCTTCCACCGGGTCGCCCTTGTCCACGCGCAGCAGCCGGGGGATGCCCTGCACCACCACCGCGTAGAAACGCGACACGCCGGACACCGTGTTAATTACCGCGATACGGGCGTCCGGGCCGATGTTGACCTGGCCGGACTCGTTCAGTTTTTCGTAGGAAATCAGCGGCAGGTCCTGTTCGCGCCAGTTAATCCAGCCGAGCAGCCATTCCGGGCCGTGCCCTGGCCGGTCCGGCTGGCGCAGCGGGATCACCTCGGCCACCACGATGTTGGGGATCAGCCAGGGCCGGCCGTTCATCGGGATCAGCAGGCTGGGCAGATACTCGGGAATTTGCGCTTCGGACATGCGACTTCCTCAAATTATTCTTGGTTCACCGGAGGCCGTCTCGGCCACTTCCCGGCGTACGCGGTCCACCAACTGCCGCGCCAGTTGTTCCGGTGTGCCACTGTAACCGACGCAGCCGGTTTCGCGTACCGAATCCGGTTGGCTGCTGACCGCGCAACTGTCCGCCGATTGCGCCCAAATGGCAGCGCCCTGGGCGGCCAGTCGGGGTGCGGCGATGGCGCCGTCGTTGCCCATGCCGGAAAACAGAATGGCACCGTCGCAGTGGCCGAAGCCCCGGGACAGGTTGTTCATCACCTGGTCGATGCAGGGCGCGTAGGGGCCTTCCCAGGGCTCGCCGGTGAGCCGCGCCACGCCGTCGGCGTCGAACGCCAGACTTTGCGTCACCGGCGCCACCATCACCCGGCCGTGGCTCAGCCGGTCGCCGTCGCCGGCCACCTGGCAGGTGAACGGGCTGTCGCGGCGCAGCACCTGGCAAAGGGTGTCCAGGAAGCCGCCGTCGATGTGCTGAGCCAGGACGAAGGCCACCGGCAGATGCTCCGGCAGGCAGTCGAGAAATTGTTTTACCGCCGCCGGGCCGCCCAGGCTGGCGCCCAGCACCCAGACCCTCTGTGCGGTGGTATCGCCAGCCAGGGCGCGGAATTCGCGGGGCTCCGGGATCGGCGTCGCCAACGGCGCCTGCGGCACGGCGGCAAGATTTTCCTGGAACCGCGGCGCGCCGATATAGCCGACCAGCTTGGTCATCAGACGCCGTTCCCAGCGTGGGTAATGTTCGGCGGTGCGCGCCGGGGCCTGGCCGTCACAGAACAGCAGCGGCGCGGCGGCGTTCTCCAGCAGGCCGTCGAGAAAACGCTGCCAGCGGTCTTCGCGGGACAGGTCCACCACCCACAAATCCAGGGCGTCGTCGGCCAGCCAGCGGTCTTCCAAATGCTCCGGGTCGGTGTTGACCACCACCTGGTAACCCTGGCCCTTGATGGCGCCCGCCAACAGATGCCCCTGCAGGGTATCGTCGGCGATCACGCCCACCCGGCCGGGGGCGGCCATCAGTGGCTGGTCTCCCGGGTCTCGCCGAGCAGTTCACGTAGGGTGACCAGCAGTTCGCTCTCCTGGAACGGCTTGCCGAGATAACAGTTCACGCCGATATCGAAGGCCCGTTCGCGGTGCTTCTCGCCGGTGCGCGAGGTGATCATGATGATCGGCACGTCCTTGAGGCGTTCGTCGTGGCGCACATGGGTGGCCACTTCGAAGCCGTCCATGCGCGGCATTTCGATGTCCAGCAGCATGGCGGCGGGGGTGTGTTCTTCCAGCGTGGCGATGGCGTCGATGCCGTCCTTGGCGGTGATCACCTCGAAGCCGCTGCGTTCCAACAGACGGCCGGTGACCTTGCGCACCGTTACGGAATCGTCCACCACCATCACCAGCGGTGCCACGCGGCGCTCGTCGTCGTAGTCCGGCGTGGCCGGTTCGGCGGGCAGCGCGTCCTGGGCCTGTGGCAGCGCCGCTTGCTGGGCCTGGGCGGCGCGGATCAGCGAGTGAATATCAAGAATGATCACCACCGCGCCGTCGCCGAGGATGGTGGCGCCGCTGATGCCGGCGACGCTGGCCAGCTGCGGCCCCACGGATTTAACCACCACTTCCCGCGAGCCGATCAGGTTGTCCACCACCAGCGCCACGCTATGGTCGGCGCTGCGAATCAACAGCACCGGCATCGGCTGGCTGTGGTTATCCAGATGCGGTTGCGCCACGTCGTGGACGAAGCGGCCCAGGTAGTGCAGGTCGTATTGCTGCCCGGCGTACTGGTAGGACGGCGAGCCGCCTTCCTGCTGGGCCTGGAAATAGTCGTTCAGCTCGTAGGGGCTGACCCGCACGATGCCTTCGATCTGGTTGAGCGGAATCGCGTAGGCGTCCTCGCCGACGCGCACCATCAGCGCGCGGTTCATGGCCAGGGTGAACGGCAGGCGCACCACGAAGCGGGTGCCCTTGCCGGCGCGCGAATCGATGGTCACCGAGCCGCCCAGTTGTTTGATTTCACTGGCCACCACATCCATGCCCACGCCCCGGCCGGACAATTGGGTCACCTGGCTGGCGGTGGAGAAACCGGCGTGGAAGATGAACTGTTGGATCTCGTGGTCGGGCAGCGGCGTGTCCTCCGCCATTAGACCCCGCTCGATGGCCTTGCGGCGCACCGCGTCGGTGTCGATGCCCTTGCCGTCGTCGGCCAGAGTAATCACCACTTCGCCGCCCTCCCGGGACAGCTCCAGGCTGATGTGGCCGCTTTCATCCTTGCCGGCGCCGCGGCGCTGTTCCGGGTTCTCGATGCCGTGGTCCACGGCGTTGCGCAGCATGTGCTCCAGCGGCGCCACGACGCGCTCCATCAGAGTGCGGTCCAGCTCGCCTTCCGGGTTGAGCACGTCGAAGGCGACACGCTTGCCCACTTCGCCGGACACCTGGCGCACGATGCGCCGCAAGCGCGGCACCAGCCGGGAGAACGGCACCATGCGCGTGCGCATGAGTTTTTCCTGCAGGTCGGTGTTAATGCGCTGTTGCTGCAGCAGTAGGGTTTCCGTATCGCGGGTGCGATCCAGCAGGGTGTTTTTCAGATCCAGCAAGTCGGAGGCGGATTCCGAAAGCTGTTTGGTGATCTGGTGCAGTTCCGAATACTGGTCCATTTCCAGCGGGTCGAAGCGGCCGTCGAATTCGCCGCTGTCCACGCCCTTCTGGTAGTTGGACATGATCTGCGCTTCGGTCTCGGCGTCGAGCCGGCGCAGTTGCTCGTAGAGACGGATTACTGTGGAGCCCATCTCGCCGATGTTGAAGCCGAATTCGCTGATGCTCTGTTCCACCCGGCCCCGGTTGATGGAGGTTTCGCCGGCCAGATTCACCAGGGCTTCCAGCACGTCGGCACCGACCCGCACCATTTCCTGGGGCTGGGCCTGGGGGCGCCGTTCTTCGCGTTTGACGCCGGGCTGGGCGGTGGCTTCCGGGCGGGTTTCCTGGGTCGCCGGCGGCTGCGCCGGCAACGGCTGGGCGGCGGCGGCGCGACGCAGTTCCACCAGGCGCTGGTTGAGGGCGTCGAACTCCGCCGTCATCGCCTGGAAGTCACCCTCGTCGGGGTCGCGCCGCTGGCTTTCCAGGTTCTGCATCAGCGTTTCGAACCGGTGGCTTCGATCACCCAGTTCATTGAGACCGGACAGGCGCGCACCGCCTTTCAGAGTGTGCAGGGCCCGTTTCAGGTCGTCGCTGAAATCGCGGCTGTCCGGGTGGTCGCGCCAGGACACCAGGCAGCCGTCGATGATTTCGCAGAGCTCCTCCGCCTCTTCCAGGAAGACGTCGAGAATCTCCAGGTCCACTTCGTCGGGCAGCACCGCGTCGTTGTCGGCGGCGGTCGGCGACTCTAGCGGTTGTTCCGACGGCTGCTCCGAGGGTGCCTGTGCCGGCGCCGGCCCGGAGGACGCGGCGGGCAGCGTAAACGCCTTGGGGTCGCGCAGGTAATCGTGCAGCGCGGCGATCAGATCGTCACCGGCGGTCAGCGGCTGCCCGGCGCTGAGCTGGTCGACCATTTCCGCCAGCCGGTCGTGGCAGCGGTGCAGCAGGTCGAACAGCACCGGCTCCACCGGCAGGCGGTCCAGGGCCAGCACTTCGTAGAGGGTTTCCATTTCGTGGCCCAGGTCGCCCAGAGGCTGGACCTCGGCCATGCGCGCGCCGCCCTTGAGGGTATGCAGATCCCGTTGCAGGGATTGGATTTCCAGACTGTTGCCGGTGTCGGTAATCCAGGTGTCCAGGCTGCGCCCGGCGGACTCAAGAATGTCGTGGGCTTCTTCCAGGAAGATCGATACCAACTCGGGATCGCGCTGCCCGGCGTCGACGCTTGGCGGTGGCTCTGTCGGTTCCTGCGGTGGCGCTTCCGGCTCCGGGGTTTGACGCAACATCGCCTGGCGCAGAGCCTGGATCACCGCCGGTGCCGGCTCCGGGTTGGCGCCGTTGCGAAGCGTGTCGATCATGTCCGCCAGCCGGTCGTGGCCGCGATGCAGGACATCGAACAGCGACGGCGCGGGGGCCGGATGGTTCGGCGCCCCGGCCATTTCGTAGAGATTTTCCAGCTCGTGGGCGAGGTCGCCCACGGCGCTGACGCCGGCCATGCGGGCGCCGCCTTTGAGGGTGTGCAGGTCCCGTTGCAGCGCGGCCAGGCTGTCGCTTTCGCCGTGCTCCCAGGCCGCCAGATGTTCGCTGGACGAGAGCAGCAGGTCTTCCGCTTCCTCCAGGAACAGCAGCACCAGCTCCGGGTCCAGCGGCGCGCTTTCGCCGCCCTCGCTGGAGCGCGCCCGTTCGCCGCCGGGTGTAGCGGCATCCGCCGGGGCCGCCGCGCCGCCGCCGGGGCCGTCCGGGCCGGGGGTCTCCGCCAGATCGCGCAGCGCGTCCACCAGGCCCAGCTCCGGGCGCACCGTCTGGCCGGCGGCCAGACAGTCCATCATGTTCATCAGGGCTTCATGGCCCTCGCGCGCCAGTTCCAGCAAGTCCTCGCTGAACGGCAGGCGGCCCTGGTTGACCCCGGAATAGACACTGGCCAGCGCCTTGGCGAGGCCGTGAATTTCATCCAGGTTGGCGGTGCGCGCGCTGTTGGCGAGCAGTTCCAGCTCGTCACGCAGCCGCGCCAGTTCCTCGGTATGGCCCGGTTGTTCCGCCCATTGTTCCAGCAGGTTGTCGGTGTCGATGATCAGGTCCATGCCTTCGGACAGGAACACCGAGAGGATGTGCGGGTCGGCGCCGTCGCGATGCTGGTTGAGGGCTTCGCGGGCCTGAACCAGACGCTCGATCAGGGTGTCCGCGTCGCCGGGCAGCCGCGCCAGCACGCCGTCGTGCAGTTGCGCCAGGCCGGTGTCCAGCAGCCGGTGGGTCTGGTCGATCATCTGCACGGTATCGGCATCGGCGCGACGTCCGCCGTTGATCAGCTCCTTGACCAGCTTCTCCGCCGGTTCCGCCAGCTCGGCCATGGCGTTGATTTCCGCCATGCGGGCGCTGCCCTTGAGAGTGTGCAGGGCGCGGTGCACCTGGTCGTCCAGGGTGTGTTCGGAGAAATCCGGGTCGATCTGGTCCAGCCATTCCCGGACCAGTGCCAGGTTGTGCGCCGCCTCGCTGCGGAAAATATCCAGCAGCACCGGGTCGACCGCGTCGCCGGCGGCGTCCGTTTCGGGGGATATCTGGAAATCCAGAGCGTCCAGGTCCGCCAGGGGGTCGTCGTCCAGTGTCGGTGCCGCTTCGAGAGTCGGTTCGGGCCCGCTGTCGGTCTCCTGGGGTGCGTCCGGGCGCTCAATGTTCGGTACCGCGTCCAGGTGTTGTCCGTCGGCGAGCGCGAAGGCCGCTTCTTCCAGGGGCGTCACGTCGTAGGGCATCGGCCGGCGGTTGGCGAAGGCGTCCACCAGTTCCGGGATCAGGCCGTGCACGGTGCGCACCAGCTCGATCAGGGTGGCGTCGGGTTCGACGGCGCCGTCGATCACCCGGTTCATCATGTTCTCGATCGACCAGGCCAGCTCGCCCACGGTGGTGGCGCCGACCATGCGTCCGGAGCCTTTGAGGGTGTGGAAGGCACGGCGGAATTCCACCAGCGCGGTTTCGTCGCCGGTGTTGGCGGCCCAGCGCGGGAAGTACTGATCCAGGGCTTCCAGCACCTCGCCGGCTTCCTCGACGAAGATCTCGATGATCTCATCGTCGATCAGCTCGTCGTCGTGCTCCTCGATGTCACCCTGGTCGCTGTGCTCCTGCTCCTGCTCCTGCTCCTGCTCCTGCTCCGGCTCGTCCTCGGCGAACACCATGGGCGGCTCGTCGAGGAGGTGCTCCAGTTCGCCCCCGGCTTCGTCGGCGTCTTCGCCATCGTCGACTTCATCAGGCTCTTCGATGTCGTTGTCGTCGGCATCGGCCGGTTCCGGCAACGGGTAGCCCAGATCGCTGACGCTGGCCCGCGCCAGGCCGAGAATGTCGTCGCGGGTTTCCGGATCGTCGCTGAGACGCTCCAGGTAATACTCCACCGAGGTTATGGCGTCGGCCAGGGTGTCCATGCTGCGCCAGTCCGGTTTGGACTGTTCCGCCATCAGTTGTTCTTCGATGAAACGCACGCATTGGCGGAGTATGTCCGCCGGACGGTCGAGCTGCACCACTTCCAGGCCGCCGCGCACCGCGTTCAGGCGCTCGGGCACCGGTTTCAGGTGCTGGTGGTCCCAGTGCGAGGCGATGAACTCGACGATGCCGTCCTTGGCCTCTTCCAGGCCGGCGCGGCATTCGCGCAGCACCGCGTCCAGGGCCTGGCCCACATGGCGCGGCAGGTCGGCGCCGGTGGCCGGCGCCGGCCGGCGGTTGTCGCCGCCGATACCGGCCAGGGTCGCTTCCACGTAGAGCAGCGCGCCGGCCACGTCCATCAGGGTGTCGCGGTGCGCCGGGCGGCGGCCGCTGACGATCGCCTCCACCACTTTCAGTTGTTCTTCCACCAGAGTGCGGGGCTGGCCGAGGCCGAGCATGGCGACGGTGTCGGACACCTGTTTCAGGCGGATCGCCTCCGGCGCCAGCGTGGCCGGGTCGGAATCGCCTTGGTGAACGAATTGCTCCAGGGCATCCTTGATCTTGGTGATTTCCTCGGACAGCGCGGTCACCACTGAGCTCATCGCCATGGCGTCCGGGCCGGTCATGCGTTCGCGTTCGGCGTTGACCAGGTCTTCCGGCGGCAGGGCGTCGTCGAGCCGGAAGCCGGCGCGCACTTCGCGGATGCGAGGGCTGTCGTGGTCGGCCTTGGCGACGTAATAGAGCAGGTTCTTGAGCAGTTCGGTGGGCGCCGGGCGCTCCAGGCTGTCGGCGCCGTCGGCGGCCAGTTCGCGCAGCGCCCGGTCGATCTGGCCGAGCATTTGTTTCACCGACGTGCCCAGTGCTATGGCGTCTTCCTGCAGGCCTTCCACCAGGGCGTCGGCGATGCGCCACAACGGCGCGCGGGCGGCGTCGCCGGTGACTTGCTCAAGCTTGGCGAACACCTTGCGCATGTAGGCCAGGTTGCGCGCCATGTCGTCGTTGCGCATCACGCCCACCAGGGCGAGCTGGAACATCTGGCGTATCTTGCGCGCCAGTTGCGCGAAGCGCGGATCGTTACGCACCGCGTCGGGCAGCCGTCCGCTGCCCTGGGCGTGCTGAAGGTCGGGTTTGAACAGGGCGGTTTCGGAGAGCAGCGCCTCGCCGCGGGCGGCGCGCAGGTCGTTGAGCAGTGGCAGCAGCACCAGCGGCAGGTCGCGCCGGTTGCTGGCCACCCGGTCCAGATAGGGTGGCAACTGCAGGATCGCCCGCATCAGGGTTTCCTGGCCGTCGGCCACGTTGCCGACGCGCTGGTCAACCAGCGCGCGGGCCAGCTTTTCCATCTCTTCGGCGAGCAGGGCGGCGCCGTAGAACTCCACCATCTGCAGGGTGCCGCACACCTGATGCAGATGGGTCTGGCAAAAACGCATGCGCGTGGAATCGTTGGGATTGTCCACGAACGCTTCCAGGGCCTGCTGGGCTTGATTCAGTGTTTCCTGAATTTCCCCCCGGACCCAGTCCAGCGCCAGATAGTCGTGACGGTCGCTCATGCCCTTTCCCCCATGGAACTCAGGCCTCTCATTGCCGGCGCCGGAACGCCAGGGTGTCGGCGAACTGCACCCGTTCCAGGCGCGGATCGTGCCAGTCAGTGATTTCGCCGGGGCCCAGCACCAGCAGCCCGCCGGGCGCCAGGCGTCCGGCGAGCTGGTTAACGATCTGTCGCTTCCGCCAGCGGCGGAAGTAAATCAGCATGTTCTGGCAAAAGATCAGGTCCATATCGTCCATTGGCGCCTGATCCAGGTTGAGCACGTTTAGATGAGCAAAGCAGACCCGCTCGCGCAAACCGTCCGCCACCTGCATGGTGTGCGCGTCCGCGTCCTTGAAATAGCGTTCACGCAGCGCCGGGTCGATCTGCTCCACGCGGCGCCGGGGGAACAGGCCCCGGCGTGCCTTGGCCAGGGTCGGCAGGCTGATGTCGGTGCCGGTGATGCCGTAAAACAGCGCCTTGCCGTGGGCCCGGAATCGCTCGCTGATCAGCATCGCCAGTGAATAGGCTTCCTCGCCGGTGGAGCAGCCCACGCTCCAGGCGTTGAGCGTGGCGCCGGTGCCCCGCTCGGCGGCGAACTGGCCGAGATAGTCCTCCACCAGCGCGAAGGAACCGGGATGACGGAAGAAACTGGTTTCCTGCACCGTCAGCCGGTCGACCAGGGTGGACCATTCCATGGCGCGGGACTCGGTGGCCCCGGTGACCAGTTGCTGGTAGTAGGTGTCGTAGTCGTCCAGCCCCAGCTCGCGCATGCGGATGTTGAGGCTGCTTTCCAGGAATTGCTTGCGCTCCGGCGCCAGCGTCATCCCGGTGCGCTCCTCCAGCAACGCCTGCCAAAGCTGGAACTGCTCGGCATCCATGGCGGGGGCGCTCTTGATCGACCAGCGATCTGTCACTGCAAAACCCATGGTTCCGTCTCCGGAACCGGCCTAGGCCGGCTCAGGAATGCTCCGGCAGCCGGAAACCGGCCACTGAATTCCGCATTTCCTGGGCCATCTCCGCCAGGTCGCCGATCGAGCGGGCGGTGGCGGTGGTACCCGCGGAGGTCTGCGAGGTAATTTCCTGGATCACGTTCATGGTGTTGGAGATGTGACCCGCGGAGGCGGCCTGCTGGCGCGCCGCGTTGGAAATGTTCTGGATCAGGTCTGCGAGGTTCTTGGATACGTTCTCGATTTCCTCCAGCGCCACACCGGCGTCCTGGGCCAGGCGCGCCCCTTTCACCACCTCGGCGGTGGTGGCTTCCATGGAAATCACCGCCTCGTTGGTGTCGGTCTGAATGGTTTTTACCAGCGTCTCGATCTGCTTGGTGGCGGCGGCGGAGCGTTCCGCCAGGCGTTGTACTTCGTCCGCCACCACCGCGAAGCCGCGGCCCGCTTCCCCGGCCATGGAGGCCTGGATGGCCGCGTTCAGAGCCAGAATGTTGGTCTGGTCGGCGATGTCGTTAATCAGGCTCACGATGTCGCCAATCTCCTGGGAGGATTCACCCAGGCGCTTGATTCGCTTGGAGGTTTCCTGAATCTGCTCGCGGATGGTGTCCATGCCGTGGATGGTGGCCTGCACCACCTCGGCGCCCTTGTTGGCGATCGCCACCGCTTTTTCCGCCACCGCGGCGGACTCGGCGGCGTTGGCGGATACCTGGTCGATCGACACCGCCATTTCGTTCACCGCCGCCGAGGCGCCGGCGATTTCCTGCGCCTGGTGCTCGGAGGCTTCGGCCAGGTGCATCGCCGTGGACTGAGTTTCCTGGGCGGCCGAGGCCACCTGCACGGCGGAGTTGTTGATGGTCTGTACCAGGCTGCGCAGCTGGTCGATGGAGTAGTTGATGGAGTCGGCGATGGCGCCGGTGAAGTCCTCGGTCACCGTCGCTTCCACGGTCAGGTCACCGTCCGCCAGATCGCCCAGCTCGTCGAGCAGACGCAGAATCGCCGCCTGGTTACGCTGGTTCTCGCTCTCCAGCTCATTACGGCGGCGGGCCGCTTCGCGGTTACGCTGCAGCATGATCAGAACGAACAGCAACAGGGCGATGGTGGCGCTCACCGCGCCCAGCCACAGCGACGGGAACAGGCCGGTGGTGGTCTGTTCGAACTGCTCGTTGAGATTGGTGGCTTCCTGCAGCAGATCCTGCGAGTTACGGAAGATGGAGTCCGCCGCGCTGGCCACCTGGAACAGCTCCGGGGCGGTCTCGAGGATTTCGTCCACGGACTGGGTAACGAACTCATCGAACAGCCGGGAGATGCGTTCCAGGTAGTTGAGCGCCTGCGGGTTGACGATCTGTTGCACGCCCATGGCGTCGTCGCCGGCCAGCATGCCGTTGAGCACGCGGCCGAACTCGGTGGCGTCGCGGCCGAAGTTGTCCGCCGCGATCACCGCGTTGTCGTCGCCTTCCAGCACCCGGGAGATGGAACGCAGAATACGTTCGGTGAGCCAGATCTGACGCTGGGCGAAGGCCACCTGTTCCGCCGGCGCGCCGGTTTCCACCAGAATGTCGACCACCGCCTGGTATTCCGATTGCAACTGCGGAATGGCCTGGGCCAGGGTGTCGGCCACCTGGTGCAGCTCAAGCACCGCGTCCTTCCCGTTCAGAATCGTGCCGGCGTCTTCGCGGACCTGGTCCCACAGGGCCTGCAGCCGTTGCTTGACCTGATCGTTGGCGACCGGTTCCTGCTTGAGGTCGTTCCAGGTGGACTGGAAGTCGGCGCGCGAGGCTTCCAGCAGCTCGAAGGCGTCGGCGTTACCGGACGCCGCCTCCAGGGCGTTTTTGGCGATCTGCTGTGAGACCACCCGCAACTCCGAGGCTTCGGTGATGTTTTCCTGCGCCTCGTTCGCGGTGGTCGCCGACAGCAGGAAGTTGGCCAGCGCTAGGGCAACAAAAACGGCCAGCCCGATATAAAGCGCAATATTCAACGGGTTGCTACCCGCGCCCCCCCGCACCTTGCTGAACACGTTTCCCGGTTTGAACTTCATAACTGGCTCCTGGCCTGGCTCTATTCTTATCTCCCCTGCGCGGCACGCGGTTCAGCCCGTGCGGGCCGCCTGCATGAAGCGCGGGTCCTGTGCCAGCCGGGAAAGGCTGAACACGGACCAGAATTCCCCATCCCTTTGATAACCGCCGCGCAGATAGGGACCCACATCCTCTTCCGCGTGCGGCGATTGTTCCTGGTATTCCTCAATGGGGAAGTGCTGCATCCCGAGCACTTCGTCCACGATCACGCCGGTGTACAGATCGTCCTGGTCCAGTACCAACAACCGGCGCCGCTTCTCCTGCAATTCCGAGGCCTTGCCGAGAAAACGGCTCAGGTCCATCACCGTCATCAGACGCCCGCGTACATTGGCGACGCCCTTCATCCAGTTCAGCACGCCCGGTACCCGAGTGTAGGCCGGCACCGAGAGAATTTCCGAGACTTCATCCATGGGTGCCACGTAATAGCGCTCGTCCAGCGTAAAGCCGACGCCGCTCCAGTAATGGACCGCGTCTTCCTGCATCGGCAGGTTGGCGGCCTGCTGACGGCAACGGACGAAGTAATCCGCCAGTTTTATAAAGGCGGCGGATGCGGCTGCGCTCATGACACCTCTGCGCTCATTGGTCGGCCAGCTGCCGGTCCACGGTTTTCAACAGCACGTCTTCGTGCACCGGTTTGGTCAGGTAATCCTTGGCGCCCTGACGCTTGCCCCAAACCCGGTCGGTTTCCTGATCCTTGGTGGTCACGATAATGATCGGGATATGGGCGGTGTCGGCGCCTTTGGTGAGCTGGCGGGTGGCCTGGAAGCCGTTCAGCCCCGGCATCACCACGTCCATCAACACCAGGTCCGGCAGCTCCGAGCGTGCCATGGCCACGCCGTCGGCGCCATTGGCGGCCTCCAATACGTGGTGGCCGTGCTTTTCCAGAATCTCCCGCAGTTTGTAACACTCAGTGGGAGAGTCATCGACAATAAGAATGCGTGCCATCTTTTCCTCTTCAGGTTGAGCACCGCGACCGCCCCGGGATGCACTCCCGTGGCGAACGCTAGACGTGCTGGCGAATCGCCCCCAACAGCTCGTCTTTGGAGAACGGCTTGGTCAGGTACTCGTCGGAGCCCACGATTCGACCCTTGGCCTTGTCGAACAGACCGTCCTTGGAAGAGAGCATAATCACGGGGGTCGCCTTGAATGCGCTGTTGTTCTTGATCAGCGCGCAGGTCTGGTAGCCATCCAGCCGCGGCATCATGATGTCCACGAAAATAATACTGGGTTTGCTGTCGGCGATCTTGGCCAGGGCATCGAACCCGTCGGTGGCGGTGATCACCTCGCAACCCGCTTTTTTCAACAAGGTCTCGGCGGTGCGACGAATGGTCTTGGAGTCGTCGATCACCATCACCTTGAGGTCTTGAAAATTGTCAGTCATGGAGAACTGCCTTTAAACCGTGAGCCGTTACAGGCCGCAACGTCTTGTAATTATGAGCCATTGTTGTCAAGCGATAGGCAGGGCCCGCGATCCTTCGTGTCCCCCCCTGGGCACTTCACTTCCCCTTTTCTAAGGGGTTCTTCCGAGGACCTTATGGGTGAAACAGCCCAAGCCGAGGTTTTAACACAGATTCTACATTCAATCTATAAGACCCTGTGAGACCTGAGAAAAGCGTCCCGTAGCGGGGCGGGCGACGCACTGCTAACATTGCCGGGCGTTTCCCTTCCTCGGTCGTCCTGGAGCACCCATGAGCCTCAACATCGGCGTGGTGATGGATCCCATCGCCCATATCAAGCCCTGGAAAGACACCACCCTGGCGATGCTGCTGGAAGCCCGGCGGCGCGGCTGGACCCTGCATTACATGGAGCCCGCCGACCTCTACATCCGTGACGGCCAGGTGTTCGCCATGACCCGGGACCTGGAGGTGCGCGACGACAACCAGGACTGGTTCACCCTGGGTCAGCCGGCGCCGCGCGATCTCACTGGCCTGGACATGATTCTGATGCGCCAGGATCCGCCCTTCGACGCTGCGTACCTGTACGCCACCTATCTGCTCGAGAAGGTGGAGCGCGAAGGGGTGCTGGTGGCGAACCGCCCGGCCAGCGTCCGCGACAGCAACGAAAAGCTGTTCGCCACCGACTTCCCCCAGTGTTGCGTGCCCACCCTGGTGTCCGGCCGTGCCGCCCTGCTGCGGGAGTTTGTAAAGGAGCACGGTGACACCGTGATGAAACCGCTCGACGCCATGGGCGGCACCAATGTGTTCCGCATCGAGCCGGGCAGCTCCAACCTGAGCGTGATCATCGACGTGCTCACCGAAAACGAAAAAACCCCGATCATGGCGCAGCGGTTCGTGCCCGAGATCAAGCAGGGCGACAAGCGCATCCTGATGATCAACGGCGAGCCGGTGCCCTACGGGCTGGCGCGCATTCCCAAGGAAGGCGAGTTCCGTGGCAACCTGGCCGCCGGCGGCACCGGCGAGGGCCGCGAGCTCACCGACCGCGACCGCTGGATTTGTGAACAGGTGGGCCCCACTCTCAAGCGCAAGGGCCTATACTTCGTGGGTCTGGACGTGATCGGTGATTATCTCACCGAAATCAACGTGACCAGCCCCACCTGCGTACGCGAGCTTGATCAGATCTTCGGCATCAACATTGCCGGACAGTTGTTTGACGCCTTGCTGGAACTAAAATAACGACCCATGGCAGCACCTCAGGTAACCGCCGGCGATCGGCTTGGCTTCACATTGTTTCTCGCGCTGGCGGTACACGGCGTGCTGCTGTTCGGTGTCGGCTTCGCGCCGGAAAAGCCCCGCGCCGCCCCTAACAGCCTGGATGTGACCCTGGCCATGCATCGTGCCGACGAGGCCCCCGAGAAAGCGGATTTCATCGCTCAAGCGAATCAGATCGGCTCCGGCACCGAGAAGGATAAAAGCGAGCTCACCACCTCCGAGGAAGCGCCCTTCAGCGACCCGGACAGCCGCCACGTGCAGCTCCAGGAGCCCACCGCCCGCCAGCCGACACCGGTCACCCGGCAGAAAATCATCGTCACCCGGGCGCACAGCGAGCGCGACATGGCCAGCGAACAAGAGGATCGCAGCGAAGAGAATCCACGCCGCAAAGCGGATCGGGACAACATGGAAGAGCTCAGCCGTGAGATCGCCAGTCTGCAGGCGCGCCTGGACAAACAGAAGCAGGCCTACGCCAAACGGCCGCGGGTGCGCCGGCTCACTTCGGTGTCCGCCAAGGCCCACTACGAGGCCGCCTACATCGAGGCGTTCCGCCGCAAGGTGGAAACCACCGGCACCCGCCATTTCCCGCGCCGGGCGCTGGACAGCAACACCTTCGGCGGGGTGCGGTTGATGGTGGCGCTGCGCCGTGACGGCGGCATCGACGAGGTCAAGGTGCTGCAGTCCTCCGGCCATGAGTTCCTCGACCAGGCAGCGGTGCAAAGCGTGCGCCTGGCGGCGCCGTTCGAGCCGTTCACCCAGGAAATGCGCGAACGCATGGACGTGCTGGAAATCATCCGTACCTGGAAATTCGACGCCAACCGGCGGGTTTCCTCCAAGTAGCCGCGCTAAAAGCGTCTTCGCCGCCGGTCGTCCCTTGCCCTCGCCGGGCCACCCCCGGATACTGGGGCCATGGACAACGCCAGCCTCAAACATCAGCTCTTGATCGCCATGCCGCAGATGGACGATCCCAACTTCGAGCACACCGTCACCTATGTGGTGGAACACGGTGACGACGGCGCCATGGGCTTGACGCTCAACCGCCCGGTGTCGCTCAGCCTGCTCGATATCCTGGTGGATATGGACATCGAAGTGGAGGTGCCGCCCTCCGAGCAGCATCAGGTGGTGGCCGGCGGGCCGATCCAGCAGGACGCCGGTTTCGTGCTGCACCGCGCCACCGCCCGCCACTGGGACGCCACCGTGACGCTGGCGGACGGCCTGTGCCTGACCACCTCCCGGGACATCATGGAAGCGATCGCCATCGGCGAGGGCCCCGAGGCCACCCTGGTGTGTCTGGGTTACGCCGGTTGGGACGACGGCCAGTTGGAACAGGAGCTGGCGGACAACGTCTGGCTGAGCGTGGCCAGCACCCCGGAGCTGGTGTTGGACACCCCCTTCGATCAGCGCTGGCACGCCGCCGCCGCCCGTCTGGGCGTGGATATGAGCCTGATCGCCACCCAGGTCGGCCACGGCTGATGACGAGGCCCGAGTGACCCTGATCGCGTTCGACCACGGCACCAGTAAGATCGGCGTCGCCAGCGGCAACGCCATCACCGGCACCGCCACCCCCCTGCCTGCCTTACCCTGCCGCGACGGTCAGCCGGACTGGTCCCGGGTGGCCACCTTGATGGAGGAATGGCGCCCGGAGACGCTGGTGGTGGGTCTGCCGCTGAACATGGACGGCAGCGAGAGCGAATCCAGTCAGCGGGCGCGTAAGTTCGCCCGCCGTCTGCACGGCCGCTTCGGTATCGCCGTGTGGATGATCGACGAGCGTCTTTCCACCCGGGAAGCCCGGGAGCGCACCGGCACTCGCCGCGCCGACCCGAAAGTGGATTCCATGGCGGCGGCGGTGATCGCCGAAGGCTATCTCGGCGGTGGCACGCCGGTAGCGCCGTAGCGAACCTTGTCATCGCGCGGTTTATCGCTTCCAGAATGGCCCGGCGGGCCTGAGTGGCCCAGCAGTTTCCAGGCATGCCGGCCAGCCGAAAAAACTGTAGTGTTGCCCCTTTCGGGCGCCTGATATTCTGTCGCCTTGAACCGAGCCGGGAGAACCGCGTTGCGCTGGGATGAAGCACAGATAGAGAGCCTGCTGGACGGCATGGCCGAGGCGCTGGCCGCGGATACCGGCGAACCCCGGCCGTCGCTGGTGGGTATTCAGTCCGGCGGCGCCTGGGTGGCGGAAGCCTTGAACCGGCGCCTGGCCACGCCGTTGCCGCTGGGGCGCCTGGACGTCAGTTTCTACCGCGACGACTTCGACACCCGTGGCCTGAAGCGTTCGGTGAAACCGTCCGATCTGCCGTTCGACGTGGACGGTGCTAATCTGATCCTGGTCGATGACGTGTTGATGACCGGCCGCACCATCCGCGCCGCCATGAACGAACTGTTCGATTTCGGCCGCCCGGCGTCCATCCGCCTCGCCGTGCTGTTCGACATCGGCCACCGGCAATTGCCGATCCGCGCGGATATTTGCGGGGAAACTTTGGCATTGCCGCCCCATCAGCGGGTAGAATTGGCCGGGCCCGCGCCTTTGACTGCGGAGATCAGAGACTTAAGGCCCGAAGAATGACGCTTGTGCCGCCGCCCTCCTCCCGCGTGCAGCTCACCGAAGACGGAAAGCTGCGACATTTCCTTTCCGTTGAACACCTGCCCCGTTCCCTGCTTGAAGACATTCTTGATACCGCCGCCAGCTTCGTCGACGTGGGCGGGCGCGCCATCAAGAAAGTGCCCCTGCTGCGCGGCAAGACGGTGGTCAACCTGTTCTTCGAGTCCAGCACCCGCACCCGCAGCACCTTCGAGTTGGCCGCCAAGCGGCTCAGCGCCGACGTGCTCAACCTGGATATCGCCAAGTCCGCCACCAGCAAAGGCGAGACCCTGCTCGACACCCTGCGAAACCTGGAGGCGATGGCCGCCGACATGTTCGTGGTGCGTCACCAGGATTCCGGCGCGCCGTTCTTTATCGCCAACGAGGT